>JAJDWM010000548.1 GCA_022825595.1 Bryobacterales bacterium
CACAACAGACGGTCTTGCTCGAGCCCTCTGCGAGGCAGCGCAGGGCTCCTCAGGGTGATATCATTCGACCAGCGCGATGCGTTACGTGCAGGCAGGGGAGCACCGACTGATCGTGCTTGATCCTGACCAGCAGACGCTGAAACAGGTGGTCCATCAGGCTGGCTACTCTGGCCGGATCACGAAGGAAGCGCGTCGGGTGTCGATCGAGGTCAGCCCGCGGGAGCCTGACGGCCCTTTGCTCTTGTTCGACGCCAGCGATCCGGCCAATCTGGGATGGTTCTCACGGTGCCAGTTCTTCGTGGACTCCGTCTCTGGCGTCGTGCTGCAGACTCCGCTGGTCGTCGCGAACTGCATGAAGGGTTCGGGGATCGACCGGGAGCGTCTTCGCGTGTCGGTGTCCACCGAGTTGCCCGCCGGTTTCCGCCTTCCAGGGAAGCGCGGGCTCTCGGAGCAGGTGGTATACGCAATGCTCTACAACTTCCTGCACGCGTTGCGTTCCACGGGTGTGGCGCTCTGCGGAACTTCGGGCGTTCTGCCCCTTACCGGCGGCCGTCGCCGAAAGCTGCCTAGGCCTGGAGCTCGCAAGTCTACCGCTACCAAGGCCACCAGGCACTGAGCTGGCGCTCCAGAGTTCTTCGCACCCGCGAGTGCTCTCGGGAATCAGCCAAGTTGTGCCTTTCGGTCGGGCGACCGTCGGCCAATCGGTACAGTTCTGCCGGCTCCGTCTCGTTCAGGATGAACTTCCACGCGTGCGTCCTGATCATCTTGGTTCGATGCTCAGGCTCCATGGTTGGGCGCAGGACCTGCGTGTGCCGGGGACTTGCGTCCGGGTCGTCGGGCGTGAGATCCGGAGGTAAGACGTCCGAGGCCAGATCTCCGTATGCTGCGGAAGTGAATAGCTGTTCCCGTTCGGGGGCGGAGCCGAGCACGGCGCCGGCCACCGATGCGCCGGCAACGTCCTCCGGGGGGTCACCGCCGGTCATCTGCGCTAGCGTCGGGAACAGATCCTCGGACTGTGTCAGTGTTGCGCTGCGCACGCCGCTTGGAATCCGTCCCGGGCTCCACCACAGAAGCGGCACATGAAGCAGGGCGTCGTAGAGAAACATGCCCTTGCGCACCATGCCGTAATCGCCCATGAAGTCCCCGTGGTCGGCAGTTAGCACAACGATTGTGTGCTCGGCGTGACCCGCTTCCTGGAGAGCGTGCAGCAGGCGACCAACCGGAGCATCGACGCCCCACTCCACTTGGGCGTAGTAGTAGCGCATTGTCTCAGCCAGATCCTCGCGGTCGAGTTCGCCGAAGCCCATAGCCCTGTGATATCGCTCCAGGCGGGCTGAAAGCGACGCGGGATCCACTCTGGTCGGCATCACCATGTCGCCGGAGTCGTAGCGAGCCGCAAACCGGGCGGGTGCCATGTACGGGGGATGTGGGTCGAAATAGCTGACGTGTAGGAAGAAAGGGTCGCTCTGGCCGGCACGTCTCAGGAATCGGATGGCGGACTCTGTGTTGATGTGCGGGTAGCAGGCCTCTTCCGGCCAGTACACGACCGAGTGCCAGTGCGGCGGTACGTAGCCGTTGTACCGGCGGAACGGCTCGCGATCGCGGATGTCGGCGTAGTCCAGCTCCTGCAGCGCTTCCCGCGTGAACGTGTGGTTCTTGCCGACCCACGCAGTCTGGTATCCCCGTTTCGAGAAATAGTCGAGCATGGATCCTCGCCATTCAAGCTGGTCACCGTGCCGATTGGTCAGCGATCCATGCTGGTGGGGGTGCTGTCCGGAGAAGCACGACTTCCGTGTTGGCACGCACACTGGGCTGCTGGCGAAGGCGTTGCGGAATAGCACTCCCTCGCGGGCCATTCGGTCGAGGTTTGGCGTGCGCACATTGGGGTGTCCCACGGTCGCTATGCAGTCTCCGCGCATCTGGTCGACTGTGATAAACAGGACATTGGGAGGTGCGTCCGTTGCCCTGCCGGCACGAATGGCAGTGGCCGCGGTACCCAGTAGGGCGGATCGGGTGAACGCGCGGCGGCTGATTTGCATGAGGGGCCAGTATGTCAGACTGCTTGGCTGAGCTCACCAGAGGGGTTGCGTCTGCCGCATTGCTATTGGCATTTGGAACGCCGGTCCATGCGTTGGATCCAGTGGCTCGGTTGGCCCGCGACCTTGAGGAGGGCGAGCGGACGCTCGGATTCGAGGCCAAATGGGGCTACTTGCGGTCGCTGCTGGAGGCGCTGGACATTCCCGTTTCTTCGCAGCTACTTGTGTTCTCCAAGACAAGCGCCCAGTTCCGATGGATCTCGCCGAAGACACCGAGGGCCATCTACTTCAATCACGACACGTACGTCGGCTGGGTTCCGAACGCTCCTCTGATCGAAATCTCGACCGTGGGCGCGAGCGGCGTCGGGGAGTTCTACACGCTGGGGCAGCGATCGGTTCCACGACCGCAGATCGTTCGTGACAACGGGGCCTGCCTACAGTGCCACGAGAGTCCCCGAACGCTCAGGGTGCCGGGTCACCTGACACGGTCCGTGTTTGCTGGATCAGACGGCCTGCCCCACTTCCGCCACGGCACGATCAACGTCGACCACCGTACGCCGCTAGCGGACCGTTGGGGCGGCTGGTTCGTATCCGGCTCGCCGGGCACGGTCCATCGAGGCAACGCTGTTGGTCCGGATGGCGCATTCGAGGGATTTGCCAGAGGCCTTCTGATTCGCGACCACCGGGAGTACTTCGACCCGACCCAGTATTTGACCCCTCACAGCGACGTGGTCGCACACCTAGTCCTGGCCCACCAGACTCGCGTACACAACTCAATCGCCAGGGCCGGGGCCGAAGCGAGGAAGGCCTTGGCATACCGCGACGAGATGGTGCGCCTGTTCGGCGAACCGTCGAAGGAGCTGCTCGCATCGGTCGAGCGGCGGATTCGAGCGCCGGCAGAAGAGTTGGTCCGCGATCTCTTGCTCGCAGGTGAGGCAGTCCTCGCGCAGCCGGTCCGGGGGGATTCTGGGTTTGCCCAAGACTTCCAAGCCCGGGGCGTTCGCGACGCCCAGGGCCGCTCTCTGCGGGACCTTGACTTGGAGTCCAGGCTGTTTCGGTTCCCCTGCAGCTACCTGATCCGCTCCGCGGCGTTTGGGCGGCTCCCGGACCGGGTACGAGCCCACGTTGCCAGAAGATTCGCCGAGGTCCTGGACGGGTTAGACCGGTCGGAGGATTTCGCGCACCTCAGCTTTGCCGACCGCGAGGCGCTGACCAGTCTGCTAAGCGAAGCCCAGGTATTGGAAGAACGGTCTGTCATCCCGAAGACTGTCCGTCAGGACGATTCCGATCTGGGTCGTCGGTACTAGGGGGCTTTCGGGAATTACAGGCCTGCACATCCCCGCCCTCCGGCCCTAGACCGAAACCGCCCCACGGTCGGAGCAGATCGCGTCGTTGAGGTCCCCGTTCCAAGGTGGGATTTGGCCGGACGGGGAATCGTTGGCGGACGCTGCTCCCGTGTCGGCGCAATCGACGGTGGGGACTGAGACCTGCGTCCCACCGATCGGTCGCAATACCAACAGCCACCTCACACCCAAGTCTTTGCGGACTGGCCAGCGGACCACGGCTCCCGGGGAGCGGAGCAGTGGACAGCCCTCAGCTGGCCTCCGCCTGTGCGCCACACATGTAGACGAAGCTGCGCCTCGTCGGCCCGAACACATAATGGGACTATGGGCCACGGCTGAGGCCCGAGACTTATGCATTCCGGGCAGGATCGCCTCAAAGTGCTCAAGGAGGCACTCCGCGACAGGATCTTGGTTCTGGACGGCGCTATGGGCACTGCGATCCAAGAGCGCAGGCTCTCCGCCCGAGACTTTGGAGGAGCCGCACTGGAAGGCTGCAACGAGCACTTGGTGCTGACCCGTCCAGACGTGGTCTCAGACATTCACGCCTCCTATCTTGCTGCCGGGGCCGACATCGTCGAGACCAACACCTTCGGAGCCATGGACATAGTGCTCGCGGAGTACGGGCTGGAAGCACGGGTCGAGGACATCAATCGAGAGGCCGGCCGCTTGGCCCGACAGGCCGCCAACTCGTGGTCCCGTCCCGGGCGCCCCAGATTCGTCGCGGGTTCGATGGGACCGTCGACGAAGTCGATCACCGTCACGGGGGGCATCGAGTTCGGAGAGATTTCGGCTTCCTATCGAGCCCAGGCTCTCGCGCTGGCGGAGCACTGCGACCTGTTGCTGCTGGAGACATGCCAGGACACCCGCAACGTCAAGGCCGCACTGATAGGAATCGGTCAGGCGCTGCAAGAGTTTGGTCGGCGGATTCCGGTCGTCGTAAGCGGAACTATCGAGCCTATGGGCTCGATGTTGGCAGGGCAGGCGGCTGAGGCGTTCGCCGTTTCGCTCGAGTACGCACGACCGCTCGGGATCGGCCTGAACTGCGCCACTGGTCCCGAATACATGACCGACCATCTTCGGACCATCCACGAGATGACCGCCTCCCTGGTCTGCTGCTACCCGAACGCCGGGTTGCCCGACGAGGACGGACTCTACAACGAGTCCCCGGAATCCCTGACTGCTGTCCTCGAGCGGTTTGCCAGAAACGGGTGGCTGAACATCGTCGGGGGCTGTTGCGGAACGACCCCGGACCACATCCGCGCAATCGCTCAGATGGCGCAGCACTATGCGCCGCGCCGGTATCGTCCCGAGCGCTGCACCAAGTTCACCGGCATCGATGTGGTCGAGGTGACTGACGACACCCGGCCGATTCTCGTTGGAGAGCGCACCAACGTGGTTGGCTCCAGGCGCTTCAAGCGCCTGATCACCGAGGAGCGCTTCGAGGATGCCTCTGAGATCGCCCGCGCCCAAGTCCGAGGAGGTGCCCAGGTAATCGACGTGAACCTCGAGAACCCCGACCGAGATGAACTTGCCGATGTGAACTCCTTTTACAGGCTCTTGATCCGCAAGGTCAAGGCCCCGTTGATGATCGACTCGACCAGTCCCACGGCCGTTGAACGGGCCCTGACTTACTGCCAGGGCAAGGCAATTGTCAATTCGATCAACTTCGAAGATGGTGAGAGGCGCTTCGATCAAGTCGTTCCACTCCTCCGGCGTTATGGGGCGGGCGTGGTCGTCGGGGCGATCGACGAAGATCTAGAGCAGGCCCAGGCAATCACCCGCGAGCGCAAGGTCGCGATCGCGCGCCGGGCTCGTGCGCTGCTGGTGGGCAAGTGGGGCATTCCCGAGCACGACATCGTCTTCGATCCGCTTGTCTTCCCGTGTGGCACAGGGGATGTCAACTACATCGGCAGTGCTGTCGAAACGATCGAGGCCGTGCGCATCCTCAGGGACGAGATGCCTGGGGTCAAGACGTTGCTCGGGATCAGCAACGTCAGCTTTGGACTGCCGATCGCAGGGCGGGAAGTCCTCAACGCCGTCTTTCTGTACCACGCCACCAAGGCAGGCCTCGATCTTGCCATCGTGAACGCCGAGCGGTTGCGTAGGTTCTCGGCGATCCCACCCGAGGAGAGGGCGCTGGCCGAGGCGCTGCTGTTCAATCTCCCTATCGATGGTGAGGGTGTACCTAGGGACCACCGCAGGCAGTCCTCTGAGCAGCGCGCGCAGCTGAACCAGCGGCACATCGCAGGACTCACCGAGCACTTCCGGGGCGCAGTCCGATTCGAGGGGCCGAAGCGTTCTCAGCTTCCGCTCGACGAGCGTCTGGCCCGCTGTGTGGTCGAGGGGACCAAGCAGGGCTTGGTGGCGGACCTTGACCTGAAGCTTGCCGATGGCGTTCCCGCACTGGACATCGTCAACGGGCCGCTAATGGACGGCATGAAGGAAGTGGGCCGCTTATTCAACAACAACGAGCTGATCGTTGCTGAGGTGCTGCAATCAGCCGAGGCGATGAAGGCGGCCGTCGACCACCTCGAGCCCCACATGGAAAGGAGCTCGGACAGCGGCAAAGGTTGTGTCATCTTGGCGACCGTGAAGGGGGACGTCCATGACATAGGCAAGAACTTGGTGGACATCATCCTCTCCAACAACGGCTACACGGTGGTGAACCTTGGAATCAAGGTCCCCCCGGAAGACCTGATCCGGGCCAGCCGCGAACACCAGCCCGACGCAATCGGCCTTTCCGGACTGCTGGTCAAGAGTGCCCAGCAGATGGTCGTTACGGCCACTGACCTAAGGGCTGCTGGGGTCACGGTTCCCATGCTGGTTGGGGGCGCCGCGCTGAGCCGGAACTTCACGCGCAAGCGCATTGCCCCCGCCTATCGAGAGCTGACGTGCTACGCGAAGGACGCCATGAGCGGTCTGTCGTTGCTGGATCAGGTGATGGACGCGGGCCAGCGAGCGGCAATGCATGCAGAGCATGCCCCTCTGGCCGACAACAGCCGGCGAATCCCAGACTCTCCGGTGGCGGGAACGGTGGCCCGCAGTTCGCGAGTCAGGGCGGACATTCCTCCGCGCAAGTGGCCCTACGGCAATCGGGTGCGCAAGGACATTCCCAATCTGAGGAATCTCTGGCAGTACATTAACCCAGCAATGCTCTATTCGCGCCACATGGGCTTCCGCGGGAACTTCCGGAGGGCGCTAGGGGAGAGGGACGAGAGAGCGCTCGCTTTGCGAGCTGCGATGGAAGAGGTCATGGCCGAGGCCGAACGGTTCATGCGAGTGCGCGCTATCTGGCGCTTTGTCGAAGCCGAGCCCTTGGGAAATGAAATCAGGCTCTACCAGCCGGACTCGGACGCGGTCCTCCGTGAGTTCTCCTTTCCGCGCCAGCGTAGGCGCGACGGCCTGAGCTTGGCGGACTATGTGTGCCCCTCGAATGCCCACCGAGACTCGCTGGCACTGCTGTGCGTCACCGCGGGAGAGGGTATTCGGGAACGATCGGAGGAGTACAAGGAGCATGGCGAGTACTTCCGCTCGCACGCCATTCAAGCCTTGGCCATCGAGTCGGCCGAGGCGGCTGCGGAGTGGACTCACAGGAGGATTCGGGAAGACTGGGGTTTTGCCGATCCTCCAAAGAT
The DNA here is from genome assembly GCA_022825595.1 of Bryobacterales bacterium. GTDB lineage: Bacteria > Acidobacteriota > Terriglobia > Bryobacterales > UBA6623 > VXMF01. The sequence goes on from JAJDWM010000548.1 coordinate 7,015, forward strand.
GACAATGGCCGACCGACTGAAGGGCAAGTATCGCGGTCGACGCTACAGTTTCGGATATGCCGCTTGTCCCGATCTGGCCGATCAGCGAGGCCTGTTTGAAGTGCTGAGACCCGAGGACATCGGTGTGACTCTCACGGACGGCGACATGATGGATCCCGAGGCAAGCGTTAGTGCAATAGTGTTCCACCACCCGGACTGCGTCTACTTCAATCTAGAAGCGGGGCCACGTCGAGAGCGTGTTCGCAGGTCTTGATCCGCGCGATTCGCGATTCGTGGCAGCACTATTGGTGGAATAGCGAGCAGCACGAGACAGTCGAGCACGATGCCTTCCCGCGCTTTGCGCCGTTGCCAGATGTTGATTGCAGTGCCCTCAGGTTCCCGGTTCGACGATTGCGGAAGGCCGTGAAGCTGGAAGTCGGCAACCCTCGCAGGTCTGCGGTCTGCTTAGGTAGGTGTCGGCTGCCGTATTGCGCGTGCCGAAGTGCGTCGTAGCGCAGGCGCGGCTCCCGCGCAGTTGGTCACGACGGACGATTGCCGAAGCGCTCCCGGTCAGCCCCTGCGACGTCGCATCTGAGAGCCACTCTAGGCTGATTCGCGGTCCAGCCCGAGAGCCTCGGCGCGCCGGCGGCCTTCTCGCCGTGCAGCGAAAAGAGACTCTGCATTGGCGGAACGAGGTGCACACCGTAGCGTTCTCGCCGTGGACGGAAGCGTGTCGCGGTCGCGACGCAATCAGCTCGGGAGATCCTTCGGACGGGAGAGTGGCTCTCAGTTCAATAGCGCATGCCACCTGTGTGCCTCTGAAAGTCGCAGCAGAGTCCATCGGTCCAGGCCGAATCCCGATTGCGGCCTCATACTGCGCTCCAGCCTGAGCTCCTGTCGTGGCGGTCTCCATGACTGCTGCTACCGAACCTCCCTTCGCTCGACCTCAGGGTGGGTCGAAGAGGGCTCCTCCCGATGGGCAGCACTGCATTCCCACCGATACCTTCGCGGGATTTTTCGACATCCGCTGGGTCCCTGACGAGAGAAGTCACCTCGCTGCGAAAGCTGCCCCTCTTGGTCCTTTGCCGACTGCTCCGAGGAGGCTATGTCCACTCGTTGACTTGTTCGCGGTGACGGTGCCGGTGACCTACACCACTTCCAACGCGGCCCGACTGCGTGAGGTACTAGCCACCTTGGTCTTGTCTGTGCTCAGAAGCGGCGGGCGCGGGTCTATGCGAGAGTCCTTCGCCTCCACGGGGTCGACTGGAAGGAATCGGCATTCTGCTCTACGCCCCCATGGAACCGCTACATTACAGCGATGGGCTCAGAACGTCTGTTGTTGGTCACAGGAGGTAGCCGCGGCATCGGTGCTGCAACGGCCCTCAAGGCGGGAACGAGAGACTACTTCGTGTGTGTGAATTATCGGCGGAGCTTCGAAGCGGCTGCCTCAGTTGTGGATGGAATTCGAGAACGGGGTGGAGATGGTATCCCTGTGCACGCTGATGTCGGCCGAGAGAAAGACGTGACCCGGCTATTCGATGCGATCGATGCCCTGCCTGGGAATCTTGTGGGAGTCGTCAACAATGCCGGTGAACTGGCACCGGCGGCTCGACTGGAGAACATGGACTACGATCGCTGGAAGTCGATTCTCACGACGAACCTGTTTGGGACTATGTGCTGCACTAGGGAAGGCATCAGACGAATGAGCCGAAGGTTTGGAGGGGTCGGCGGGGCGATCGTTAACGTGTCGTCGGCCGCATCTCGGACAGGGGCACCCAATGAGTATGTGGATTACGCGGCATCCAAAGGGGCGGTCGACAGCTTTACGATTGGTGTTGCGCGCGAAGTGGCGGCAGACGGAATTCGTGTGAACGCAGTCCGCCCGGGATTCATCCGTACCAGAATCCATGCAGAAGGAGGCGATCCCCGTCGGGTCGAGCGACTACAGGATGCATTGCCGATGCGTCGCGCCGGTGAACCCGACGAAGTGGCTGAGGCGATTCTGTGGCTGCTTTCAGACGAAGCATCCTATGTGACCGGGTCATTCATCGACATGGCCGGAGGATTATAGGTTGGAACGGGGGAACGGTGTTGTCGATCGCGTTTCTCTAGGCGAGAGCGTCGTGCGTCCTTGGGCTGGTACCGTCGCACTCAAGCAATCGAACCACTGCGTATCGCCCCGGTTCGCCACCAGCGGCGCTCGCCAGAGGCCGGCCGCAAGTTTGGCGGGACGTCTTCGTGCTCAGAATGCTGAGGCTGCGGTCGGTTAGCTAAGATTCGGCGTGACACCGCTGGCCACTCTCAAGATCGCGCCGAGACTCCGCTCGACGTCATCTCCCGTTGTCGCCCACGACGAAACACTGATACGCATTGCCGTCGAGCCATTCCAGCGCGTACCGCCGCACCAGCAGGTCCCGTCGCGCTGTACGCCGTGGATGACTTGCGACGTGGCCCGGTCATCACCGAAGGAAACCAGTACCTGATTGAGAACTATGTCATTGAGGACCTGATATCCAGCAGCACGCAGCCCTTCCGCGAATCGCTGTGCGTGGCGGCAGTTGCGCTCCAAGAGTGCCTCCACCCCATCGCGGCCGAGCGAGGCGATCGCCGCCCAGATCTCAACCCCTCGCGCACGTCGGCTCGACTCGGGAGTGTAGTCGAAAGGCTCGCGGCCTGTACGTTTCGGAAGATACGCCGCTTGCAACGACATCGCGGTGCGCAGCGCGTCAGAGTCGCGCACGATGGCCACGCCGTTGTCATAGGGCACGTTGAGCCACTTGTGTGCGTCGGTCGCCCACGAGTCGGCGCGGTCAATTCCCGCTGTGAGCTCATCAAACTGGTGCGAGGCCCTTGCCCAGAGGCCGAATGCACCGTCGACATGTACCCAAACGTCGCCCGTCTGCACTGCGTTGCAGATTGCCCCCACCGAATCGAACGCTCCCGTGTTCACGTTTCCGACTTGGGTGCATACGATTGCGGGTCCGGTCAGCTTAGGGATCGCATCAGCGCGAATGCGGCCCTGTCCGTCGGCTGGCACTCGGATCACTCGTTCGCGCCCGAGGCCCAGCATTCCGAACGCTTTGAAGAGGCTCGCGTGGGCCTGCTCGCCCGC
>JAJDWM010000098.1 GCA_022825595.1 Bryobacterales bacterium
TTGGAAGGGTAGCCAATGATCCGCAGACGTTACTGGATATCCGTGACAAGGTACGCGCTTTACTCCATGATGGTAATGACCTGCTCGCTCCTGAAGGTAGCGTAGGCCGTATAGCTACGGCTTTCCTGCAAGCGCTCGAAAGGCTGCGACTGGCGACTGGCGAGTTCGAAAGCTTTGCAGGGGGTTCCCTGCGGGAAGCGTTGTCCGTTACGGATCGAGCTCTGCAACAGATCCGTGAAGCGGCCGACACCATTCAGGCCCGTCACAAGGAGCTGCACGATTGGTGCGCATGGTTGAGACGCAGGGCTGAAGCTATTGACGCGGATCTTCTGCCGCTTGTCGAGGCCATCGAACAGGGGCGGATTCCACCGGATGAGATAGAGAAGACCTTTGAGGCAGCATACTGTGCTTGGTGGTCGACCGCAGTTATTGAGGAAGACGATGTGCTCCGCACATTTTCCGCTCCGGAACAGGACGCGACCATCAAGAAATTCGGTCAGATTGACGACGAGTTTCAGAGGCTCACCGCCAAGTATATAGCGGCGATACTTTCGGGCGCGCTACCGTATGAGGACGACGTCCCAAAAGGCTCACGATGGGGAATGTTGCGGCACGAGATCCAAAAGAAGAAACAGCACAAGCCGGTGCGCAAGCTGCTGGAGGAAGCGCCTGATATCCTCACGTCGCTGACCCCGTGTTTCATGATGTCACCGCTCTCTGTGGCACAGTACCTTCCAACCGATCAGGCGCTGTTCGATGTTGTCATCTTCGATGAGGCGTCTCAGATTCCGGTTTGGGACGCCGTGGGCTCGATTGCCCGCGCGAAACAAGTCATCGTTGCCGGGGACCCCAAGCAGATGCCGCCAACCAACTTCTTCTCGCGGGCGGACGACGATCCGGACGGCGATGTGGATATGGAAGGAGATCTGGAGAGTGTTCTGGACGAGATGCTCGGTGCCAGTATTCCTTGCAGGACGTTGAATCTTCACTATCGGTCACGACACGAGAGCTTGATCGCGTTTTCCAATGATCAGTACTACGGCAACGAGTTGGTCACCTTTCCCGCTCCTGAAGTGGAAGATCGGGCTGTTTGCCTCGTGCGTCCAGCCTCCTTCTACGCTCGTGGTGGCGCCCGTCACAATCAGGGAGAGGCGAAGGCGATTGTCGATGAAATCGTTGGCCGGTTGACGCACCGGGACTCTGCAGTTCAAAGCCGCTCGGTAGGTGTTGTCACCTTCAATTCCGAGCAGCAGACGTTGATCGAAGACCTGTTGGATGACGCTCGTAGAAGATACCCTGAGATTGAGTATGCATTCTCTGGCGAGCGTATGGACGAACCCGTTTTCGTCAAGAACCTCGAAACCGTGCAAGGTGACGAGCGTGATGTGATTCTGTTCAGTGTTACCTACGGACCTGACCGCAGCGGTCACGTCACGATGAACTTCGGTCCACTGAACCGGGACGGTGGCGAGCGTCGGCTTAACGTTGCCGTGACTCGCGCAAGGTCCGAGATGATCGTCTTCTCGGCTTTGCATCCGGACCAAATTGACTTGTCACGAACCCAAGCACGAGCTGTGGCCGACTTGAAGCACTTCCTTGAGTACGCCGAGAAGGGGAAAGGGATGCTGGGTTCTGTAGTACATGGCTACATGAATGACGTTGAGTCGCCGTTTGAGGCTGCGGTTGTCCGAGAACTGCGGATGAAGAACTGGCAAGTCCACCCGCAAGTCGGAGTGTCAGCCTACCGAATCGACTTGGGAATCGTGCACCCGGATGCGCCCGGCCGTTATCTCGCTGGTATAGAGTGTGACGGCGCTATGTACCATAGTTCCGCATTCGCACGGGAACGGGACAAGATCCGCCAGTCCGTGTTGGAAGACCTTGGTTGGGTGATTTTTCGTATATGGTCGACAGACTGGTGGACCAACAAGGAAGGTGCAATCAAGAAGATTGACGACGCGCTTCGTCAGCGCCTTGAGGAAACCCGGCAGGAACGGGTCGAGCAAGAGGATGTTGATGGTTCCGGCCAGGACAGCAAGAGGGAGCCAAACCCTGACAACGTGGATGTTCCGGAACCGGCACCGGACAGTCCGCAAGCTGCGGAGTCGGACTCCGACGCAGGCGTGGGCCCCGACATGTTGCGTCTCGGCACCGAGTTGGCTGTCTACCATATCGAGCGCGGCGTTCGTGCCTTCCCTGACTACGCTGCGGTAATGGTGGACGCGCTGAATTCAACCGCCGATGGGCTCGGCGAGAAACTCCGTCCATACTTCAAGATGTGGTACGAGGGGGCTCGTCATTGGCCGGGAGCTGACTATGCCAATGACATGAGCACCCAAGAGGAAGTGGATGCAGAAGTCGCTGCATGGCACAGAGAGATGGGGACCTCGACCGAACGCGACAAAACGGAACCCGGCGAGAAAGAAATGCTGGAGAAGTTTGCCTCGGGGAAGCGCCATGTCATGACCGCACCATACTCGGAGTTCGAAGGTCCGGCGGGTCCGGATCCGCGAGAAACAATCCCCGCGCGAGTGGCCGAAGGGTTGTGTCGAATTATTCAATGCGAAGGGCCAATGCTTGCCAAGCGCGCTTACGATGTTTATCTGCGCGGGTGCGGAATCCACAGGATGGGCGGTGACCTGAAACGCAGGATGAACAGGGCGCTCCAACACGCAATGCGGCAGGGGCTCGTGTTCGCGGAGGATGAGGGGGATGGAGCCGAGTTGGTCGACGCGATTGTCCGGTCGCCGAATGCTCCGCCAGTCAGTGTTCGGGAGCGAGGTCCTCGGAGTTTCGACGAGATCCCTCCGAGCGAGCTCCAACTCGTCGCCCGTCAATTGCTCGTTGATTGTAATGATGAGTTCGAATCCGGCTCGGAGGCTCACTTGAAGGCTGTGCTCGGCGTGTTCAACTTGAAGCGCCTTACGACCCAGGTTGGAGTGAAGCTGCTCGACATCTTGAAGCGGCGATACGCCTATGTAGACGAGATTTGGGGTCTTGGTCAGAAAAGATGATGAATGGTGCGGCACGGTTCCCGGTCTTGGCAGATGGCCCGTGGTGGCGCACCAAGGGGTGCCAGTTGGCCGCAGGTCTTCGCAGGCGCTATGGACTCCTCTGGAGACTGTCGGGGGGCGGAGCTCCGCCCGACCTCCACCGCCCAGATTCCCCCGGCACCGATATCGATGACCAACTCTATCTCGGCGCCGCCTGATGTCCGGTAGTAGCCGTAGGGGACTCGCCTCGGGAGCGCGCTGATGATGTTCTCGATCACGTAGCCTTCCCAACTGTCTCCGATGACGTGATGGCCGAGCAGTTCTTCCATGGTCTCGATGCCAAGCAGCGCATGGCAGACGCCGCCGTCTCTAACGTTCACCTTTGGCGCGTTGACGAGGAGTGAGCAAGCTTGGTGAGCGGGCTTGTTGTGTGTCGCTCCCAAACATGTACGCTGGAAATGCGCGAGTATTCTGCGACCGCCGAGCCGTGATGGCGGACAATGGGTCAGGGGGGTGATGTTCATGAAACGTTCCGGGTCGACCTGTCTGCGGCTACAGTTCGGCCGTTTGGCGCGCCGCATCGCCGCTGGCGCTTTCGTCATCATCCTGAGCTGGTCCGGCCTCGCGGTGCCGGACACCATCCTACAGAGCGAGCGACACGCGGTGCGCGTGCGCATCCTGACCCGCGGTCTTGAGCACCCGTGGTCGCTGGCCTTCCTTCCGGATGGACGGATGCTGGTCACCGAGCGGGCCGGGCGGCTGCGCTACGTCGGTGCTGACGGGACGCTGGATCCGACCCCTGTCGCCGGCCTTCCCGAAGCGGTGGCGGAGAGGCGGCAGGGCGGCCTGCACGATGTCGTGTTGCATCCCCGGTTCGCGGAGAACCGCCTTGTCTACATCGCCTACGCCGGCAGAGGGTCCGGCGGCTACGGCACCGAGCTGGCCCGGGGCCGGCTCGACGGCCACCGCCTCACCGACGTGCGGGTCCTGTTCCGGGCCTTGCCCAAGTCATTCGGCGGCCGCCATTTCGGCGGACGGGTGGTGTTCGACGGCAAGGGGCACGTGTTCCTGACCCTGGGGGACCGGGGCAACCGGCCGCGCGCGCAGGACCCCGGCGACCACGCCGGCTCCGTCATCCGCCTGACTGATGACGGTCAGGTCCCCAGGGACAATCCCTACCTGTCCGTGGCGGGCGCGAGGCCGGAGATCTACACGATCGGCAACCGCAACATCCAGGGCGCGGCCATGAACCCGTGGACCGGCGAGCTGTGGACCCACGAGCACGGCCCGCAGGGCGGCGACGAGATCAACATCATCCGCGCCGGCGTCAACTACGGCTGGCCGGTGATCACCTACGGCAGGAACTACGGCATCGGCACGCGCATCGGCGAGGGGACCCACAAGGAAGGATTGGCCCAGCCGCTATACCAGTGGACCCCGTCCATCGCGCCTTCGGGCATGGCCTTCTACGACGGCGACAAGTTCCCCGGCTGGCGCGGCAGCCTGCTGGTGGGCGCGCTCGCCTACCGCCTGCTCGCGCGCCTCGAACTCGAAGGAGAGCGGGTGGTGCGCGAAGAGCGGATCCTGAACCGTGTCATTGGCCGCATCCGGGACGTGAGGGTCGGCCCCGACGGATATGTCTACCTGCTGAGCGACGAGCAGCCGGGCGTGCTCGTGCGGCTGGAGCCGGCGGACGGTTAGTCCGCGTCGCGCGCCATCACCGGTGTGCCCGCAAGCTATCCTCGCGCGATACGACACGACCTCCAGTGCTTGGACCAGTGTTCATCAGACTGAACATGGCCTTGGCGAACACTCTTGCAGACGTTGAGGTGGAACTCCTTGGACGGGAACGCTCGGGCCAACCGAATCACCACACCTTCTCTCGCTCCACCCAGGGCCGACGGCGCTGTATGAGCGCGGCTCACGAAGTCCCGGAGCTCTTGCACCGACCCGAATATACCCTCGTACAGAACCGGGACCACGGGGATCTCCCGTGCCCCGGCGTACTCCACGAGAGCCCTGAACGACGAGAACGACCCGTCCGAGAAGCGTAGCGCAAAGGCGTAGAAGGTTTCGCTCTCCGGCACCGGATCGTACTCGATGCTGTGGACTCCGTAGATGTCCTCGCCGTAAAGGAACACGTCCGGCTCCGTCACCTTCCACGCATGGTGTTTCCTGACCATGGCCATCCACTTAGCCGCCGAAGGTGAGGAAACGCTTCGGCCGTAGACATCGCCTCTGTGGAGCAGCGTGTTGCCGCCGTCAAGCTTCTCGGTCACGACGACTGGTGTTCCCGTAAAGCGTTCCGGGTCCGCAATGGTGTCGTCTCCTTTGGGGAGTGTCGGCGAAAATAGCCAGTACGGAGTTCTAGGGTACTTGAGCATACAGCATGTGGGGGCAGAGTTCCTGCACCGTAACGCCCAAACTTCCCGTTAGCGCTTTCTGTTCATTCCAGTCGTTGTCGGTTGCGTTAAGAATGGTCGCCCTTGCAACTACCGCAGTAGCCAGAAATTTTCGATCCGACCTATCCAGTTTGTTGGGCGGAAGTTCCTCGAAACCGCGGCGATCGTCATCCGACTGCGTGATTGCGACTCGACGCACGCGGGTTTCGTCATAACTGTGGTTGAACACGTACTTCAGGAACATGTCTCCTACTCCTGTGCCGCCAAGGCTCAAACGGTTCATGTATTCTTCGAAAATGTAGCCTTTGTCGTCAACTACAAGTACCTGTTCCCCGCAAATCTCTTCCAGCCGATCAACACAGGCTAGCTGGCATTCTCTATCCGCGTGGGTTTCAATCTGTTTATTGCCTGCCGTGAGGGAATTTGCCGTGAAACAGAATCGGTAACAAGGCGAGGAGGGACAGGCGTGGCCTCGGGGATTCGAGGTTGGCTGTTGACGCCGATACGGGCGTGGCGGCGGGAGCGGGTGGGCTACCCCGATGTGGCCCGAAGCTCCAGCGCG
>JAJDWM010000706.1 GCA_022825595.1 Bryobacterales bacterium
GGGTGCCCGGAATGCCCGCGGTCGGTGCTCGCGTTGAGATGGACGGCCATCGGGAGAGTCGCAGTCCCGCGTTAAACTGGCAGCTAGATGAGACCTCGACCCACGGCCCTTGCGGCATTTGCATTCCTAGTGGTCTTGGCCGGATGCAGCGCTGATGCGCCGTCCACCCAAGACCAGGCTCCTGACACACCCGAGTACTTAGTGGAATACGACGGGGGAGAGGGGCTCGGCGCCGGCCGACACATTGTGCTGGTCGGCGGTGACGAGGAGTACCGCTCGGAGGAGGGCCTACCCGCGCTGGCGCGCATGCTCTCGGAGCATCATGGCTTTCGCTGCACAGTGCTCTTCGCCGTCGACCCGGAGACCGGAATCGTCAACCCTCACGTCAATACGAACATCCCCGGAACAGAGCGGCTGGACGACGCGGACCTCATGTTCATCCAGACGCGCTGGCGCGTCCTGCCACCCGAGCAGATGGAGCCGATCGACCGCTTTCTAGCGGCAGGCCAGCCGGTGATCGCGATGCGCACGGCGACTCACGCCTTCGCCCCGACGCCCGAGCTCCACAGACAGGTGCTGGCCCACCTCCGTAACGTACGCAGAGCGGAGGATCCAGAGGCGGTCGAGCTTCCCGAGATCCCAGAGGACGCATGGGCCCGGTTCGACCACTACGGAGACGGGTACATCGGTCCCAAGCGGGAGTGGCTAGACGGGTTTGGGCGACTGGTGGTGGGCGAGCGCTGGGTCGCGCACCACGGACACCACAAGCACGAGTCGGCGCGCGGAGTGATCGTTCCGGAAGAGGCAGACCACCCGATCCTGCGCGGTGTGCCCGGCGATCAGATCTGGAGCGCTGCGGATGTCTACACCGTGCGGCTTCCGCTGCCGGGGGACTCCAGACCGCTCGTGTTGGGGAAAGTCATGGTGCGAGCCGGCGAGTATGACGAGAGCGACGCACTGTACGGCATGCGGCCGACCGACAGCGAGGAGGTTGCGGCGAAGAACGACCCCATGATGCCGATCGCCTGGACCAAGACCTACCAAATACCCGACGGCAAGCAGGGGCGGGTCTTCTCGACCACTTTGGGATCATCGACCGACCTGCTCGAGGCCGGAGTCCGCCAGATGCTGATGAACGCGGTGTTCTGGGCGCTAGGCGAGGAGGACTCGATCCCGGAGGAAGGCGTTGAGGACGATCTTGTGGGCGACTTCGTGCCGACCAGGTTCAACAACCACCCGCCGGAGTATTGGCTGGACCGAGCGGTGAAGCCCGCCGACTTTCGCTAGGCGCGGGCCACCAACCTTTCGCCTTTGATGCACCCGGCGACGGCGGAGACGTCCGCTCCGGCCGGGCTCTGGAATGCCCGCAGGTCGAACAGCGGCAGCACGGCGTGCACATGGTCGAGAATGTCCGCCTGGATTTCCTCGTATCTGACCCAGCGCTTATCGGAAGCGAAAGCGTAGATCTCGACAGGTAGGCCCCGGGCGGTCGGCTGCAAGTGCCGCACCATGACAATCAGGTCCTGGTTAATCATCGGGTGCGCCTGCAGATACCGGATCAGGTAGTTGCGAAAGATCCCCAGATTGGTCAGCCGCCGGCCATTGGCCGGATTGGTGGGGTCGATTCCGTGCACACGGTTGTGCTCCTCGATCTCGGCCTCGGCCGAATCGATGTAGTCCTTGAGGATTTGGATCTGCCTGCAGCGCTCGAGCAACTCCGGCTCGCAGAATCGAACGCTCGATATGTCGATGTGCACGGAGCGCTTGATGCGGCGGCCTCCGGACTCGGCCATGCCGCGCCAGTTCTTGAAGCCTTGGGAGACCATGGCAAAGGTCGGAACCATCGAAACGGTGTTGTCCCAGTTCTGGACCTTCACCGTGTGCAAGGTGATCTCCTGCACGGACCCGTCCGCGCCGTGTTGTGGAATCTCTACCCAGTCGTCAGGGCGGACCATATCGTTGTAGACGAGCTGGACACCGGCCGCGAGGCTCTGAAGCGTGTCCTTGAAGACGAGCAGCAGCACTGCCGCGGCGGCGCCGAGTCCGCCCAGCAGCAGAACGGGGGACTTGCCGGTCAGGATTGCGACCGTGAGCAAGGCAGTTCCGACAATGAGGGCGATCCTGGCAGCCTGCACGTGTGCGCGGATCGGGAAACGCCGGGCGGCCTGCCGCCCCTCGTAGACGTCCCGCGCGACAGTCAGCACTTTGTTTGCGGCGAAGGCGAGGGCGATCAGGGCGTACGCCTCGGAGCCGCGCATTATTGCCGAACTCACCGCTGGAGACGACAGCACTAACGGGCCGATCGTGTACAGCATCGACGCTGGCACGACGTGAAGGGCGGACCGCAGGACTCCTGAGCCCATGATGCGGTCGTGCAGTCTTGTGGGAGTGGCGGTGGCGGCCCGTCGCGCGGCACTGCGCGCGAGCTTGACGGTGACCGTGTGCGCCAGCCAAGCCAGCAAGCAGAGGAGCGAGAACTCGACCGCTTCGGTCGCCAATCCAACCTGCTCGGGAGGCAGGCTGGACTCCCGCAGGACGCTGAGAATGAACTCGCTCAAGGGAACGACTCAGGAATCGGAGGTGGGCCAGAGGCCTTTGTGCGGTCTGGGAGCCCCGGCAGGTCCCAGCGTATCCCAGTGGCGGTGGAGGGGTGAGCTCTGGCGAGAAACCGCTCGCTTGACCCCCAATAACGCTTGTAGGCGGTCGCAGCGCCTCCTCAGCTGAAGTGGCTAGGACTCAAGTCGCAGCTTGCACACGACGCCGACGTCATCGCAATACCACATCCAGCCGTTGTGGATCGTCATGCCATGGGGTAGCGGATCCGTGTCAGCAAGCTGGATCTTGGCATCGTACTCCCCGGTCTCGGGATCGAACCGGTAGAACGCGTTGTCGTTCGACTCGGCGCACCAAAGCCACTTGCCTTCCCACCCCAGGCCGTGCGGGCGGTCTCCAGCGGTCGGAAAGCTGCGCTCGACGCGAAACCCGTCCGGGTCGATCCTGTAGATGGTCTGGGACGGCGGGACTGCCACCCAGAGTCGGCCGTCCCTCCACTCCATGCCGTGGGCTCCGGTGGCGTTGCGCCTGGCAGGCGACGCGGCCTGCTGGGGCTCCCTCGGGGGCGGTGCAAGCGGGCTGCAGCGCGGTTGCGTCCACTTGACCACGCCCGACCCCGGGGAGTCGTACGTCGCCAGCGTCCGGCCGTCCTCCGGGTCGATCTTGAGGAGCTCGCGGCTGTATGTGGACGCCGTCCAGAGCGCCTTGCCGTCGAAAGTGATTCCACTGCCCGCTTTGGTGTCTGTGTCGAT
>JAJDWM010000376.1 GCA_022825595.1 Bryobacterales bacterium
ACCGGCGGGCACAGTGATGATGGACGGATTCAGTGTTGAGTACGTGTACCAGAACGACGCGCACTTGGACTACAGCCAGCTCTACCTGCAGCCTCGGGCCATGCGGAAGCTCCCCAACGGACAGTGGTTCGTGGTCTACGGAGACAAGGGTGCAATCGAGATCGACTACGGGGCTTGGACCTTCTTCGACCTGTACGGCCAGTCAGAGCCCGAGGAGCACCCGGCCGCGGATAACGTCGATCTGACAACGCTGGCGCACGACGACTTCCTCCGAGCCATCAGGGAGGGCCGTCCGCCAGCGGCAGGAATCGAGACCGCGGCGACCGCCGCGCTAACCGGCATCATGGGCCGAGAAGCCATCTACCAGAAACGCATGGTGACCTGGGAGGAGATGGGCGTAGCAGTCTAGCCCTTCCGGCGAGGCAGAGTGCAGCACGCCGCAGCCGCCAAGGAAATGCGCGACGACGGTGCCCGTCGGCGGGTCTTGCGGTTCCCAGAATCGGCCTGCACGCCTGCCAGCGCCTCATCCGCAACGAGTCGGGGAGTTGCCGCCATGGCCACACATCGACGGTAAGCCGCATCCCCAGATCCACTGCCCTCCGCTAAGGCCAGTAATCGTCGTGTGTCCCGCGACGCCGGCCCCCGCTCATTCCCCGTGGCGAAGTACCTCTAGACCGGCTCTGGCCGAAGCCTAGGACCTCATCCAACACAATGCTTGGCGGACCTGGACCAAGTATCCGCCAAAATGCTTCGCCCTAGACATTCGCGCACTCGTCACAATTCAGGGGTGAAGTCCACCACATGTGTAAACAGATCGCAATCGAAAAATTGACATTAAAGACGGCGGGAACTTCGACCGAATTCGCTCCGTTTCCGACAAGACTGCAATTTCTACGGAAAAAGGTATTTTGCCCCTCGAATTCCCCTTGACGGCTCCTAGGTGAGGCGATACTCTCAGGTCGGCATTCCCGCTGCCCAATAGCGGGGCTTGGCTTGACTAGATACCCCAAGAGAACTCGGCTAGCCGTAAATCAAGGCTTGGACTCGTGGTCCCCCGGATCGTCCTGTCCCAGCCATAGCCAGGGCGAGCGCGGGGCACCGACAGTATCGGCAAAGACGGTACCGACTTCCGCGTGGGACCGGTCCCGAGGGCCTGGGGCTCACCAGTGGGCATTCCGACTCAGAGGGCATCCGGCCCCCAATGGGAGGGGCCCGGCCCTTTACCCGTGCCGCTGCGCCCCTCATCTCCAGCGCGAACGGGGCGAAGCAGAGCGCTTTGACAGGACCGTCGGCCGCGACCTGCCGAGCAATGAAGGACGTGTAAGAAGGGAGTCATCAATCGTGCAATCGAATCCAAAAGGAGGGCCGCTTTCCGCAGCGGCGCGCACAGCAGCCTGCTTCGTCGTCATGGCACTCGTGCCAGCCGTTGTCGGCAACGCCATCTTTGCCCAAGGCGGCGGCACAGCCGCGGTTACAGGCCACATCACCGATCCCACTGGTGCTGTGATCCCGGGTGCCGCGGTCACGGTCTCCAACCTGGCCACCGGAGTTGCCCAGAGCACTGCGAGCAATGCCGTTGGCGCCTACTCGGCTCTCAACCTGCCGCCTGGCTTCTACGAAATCACCGTCCAGCTCGAAGGGTTCCAACAGACTGCGATTCCAACCCTGCAACTGGAGGTCAACCAGACCCTCGTGCAGGACTTCACGCTAGAAGTCGGATCGGTCACGGAGACTGTCGAAGTGTCGGCGAGTGCCCAGTTGATCCAAGGCTCGACGGCCGAGATGGGTGCCGTCGTCCAAGAGCAGGCCGTCCTCGACTTGCCCCTGAACGGCCGCAACTTCAGCCAGCTGCTCACGCTGACGCCAGGGGTCGCCCCCGTGAGCACGGCCCAGAACGCGGGCGGCTTCGGCGCCCGCACGAATGCCGGCTCATTCTCGTTCCCGGCCATCAACGGCCAGTCGAACCGCAGCAACTTCTTCATGCTCGACGGCCTCACCAACCAAGGAGCCTTCACCAGCACCTACGCCTTGCCCCCCATCATTGAGGCCATCCAAGAGTTCAAGGTCCAGTCCCACAATGATCTGGCGGAGTATGGCCAAGTCCGCGGCGGCATCATCAACATCGTCAGCAAGTCCGGCACCAACGAGTTCCATGGCACCGGCTTCTGGTTCGTGCGAAACGACGCGCTCGACGCGCGGAATCCATTCGTTCAGGAAGTCACGCCGCTGCGCCAGAACACTTGGGGTGGGGCCGGGGGAGGACCCATCGTCAAGAACAGAACGTTCTTCTTCACGTCCGGCCAGTGGTTCCGTCGCAGGCGGCCCGCCGAGAGTCGGGCACTCGTCCCGACGGCGGCCGAACTGGGCGGAGACCTTAGTGGCGAGCCGCTACAGGTCTACGATCCCTTCAGTACGGTCGAAGATCCAAACAGTCCCGGCATCTTCTCACGCGATCCCTTTGCGAACAACATCATTCCCGCGGCGCGGCTGAATTCGGGAATGGTGAATTACGCCAAAGCAATCTGGCCGGCAGCAAGGGACATCGGTGTCCCCGGACAGAACGCGATTGACACGAGACCTGCCGAGACAGACGTGAACGAGTACTCCTTCAAGATCGATCACCGCATCACGGACAACCAGTTCTTCTGGTTCCGGTACGGAAACGGCGAGCAGCCGACCATCAACAGCGGAGGAGTAGAGGGGAAGGTCAACACCGGAATTCTGGATTCGTGGAATCTTGGCGTGAACTACACCTGGTCGGCCAGCCCGACGTCCGTGTTTCAAGTATCCTTTGGCAGGGTCAAGCTGCGGCAAGGCGGCGTGGACACCTACGAAGGCAGGTCCGACGCTGAACTCGTGTCGATCGGCGAGTTCGCGCAGGGATTCGCATGCCAGTGGCCCGAAGACATCGTTGAAGGCGGCTGCTATGCACCCAGCGTAGGAATCCCGGGCTTCGCAGCCAGCGGGACATGGATCAGCCTGCGTGACATGGCCGATATCTACCAGATCCGCAGCAACTACTCGAAGATCGTTGGGAACCACACCTTCAAGGCGGGCGGAAACTGGAATACGAACGGATACTTCGGACCGGGCTTCGGGGGTGGTGTTCAGTTCAGTGCTCTCCAGACGAGCGATCCAAGAAACCCTGGCAATACGGGCAGTGCATTAGGGTCGTTCCTGCTTAGCGTTCCGTCTGTTGGGAGGCGCCGAGGGAACATTGAGCAGGTCGTTGGCCATCGAGTGTACGGCTTCTACTTCCAAGACACATGGAAGGCGACCCCACGCTTGACAATCAATCTGGGCGTCCGGAACGACGGCACAATCTTCGGCCACTATGGCAGCGATGAATACAACAATAACAAAGTAGGAAATCTAAACCTGATCCATGGCCGTTACGAGCTGCAGATACCTGTGGGCTCGTGCGCAGACTTGGGCCAAGCGCCATGTATACCGGGAGGAACGCTTCCGGACGGCGTGGTGTTGTCGCCGAACCAGAAGCCCAGCAACGACAGGCCGTGGAACTGGCAAGGCCGATTCGGACTCGCCTACAGACTCACGGACAAGATGGCGTTCCGCGGTGCTTACGGCATTGTCTACGACAATTGGGCGGGCAACATCCAAGCCAACATGGGCGTGGTCGGCACTTGGCCCTCGGTCGGACTACTTCAGCAGCCGAACCTGAACCTCCCGACTTCTGCCCTGCCGACGCCGAAAGTAACGGCGCAGGACCCACTGGACTTGGGAGACAACCCCGTCTTCCCCGCTCCCACGCCGTTCAACGAAGTCACGTGGTACTACGACCCTGAACTGAAGCTTCCGTATTCGCAGCAGTACAATTTGAGCTTCCAGTATCAACTGTCGGAAAGCACGATAGTGGACCTCGCCTACGTAGGTTCGACAGGGATCAATCTCCGCGTGGGTGGCATGTACAACACGTCCTTGCAGCCTGGGCCGGGCGACGCAGCTTCGAGACGGCCGTTCCCGCATATCACGCCGAGCTTCTTTGACAGAAGCTGGGGCCGGTCCCGATACAGCTCCTTCCAGTTCCAGCTCAAGCGCAGGCACTCGTCGGGTTTCTCTTACCTAGTCTCGTACACCTTGGGCGAGTCGAACGACCACTGCTCAGGTTGGTTCAACGAGGACGGCTGCAATCCGCAGGATCCCAACAAGTGGAACGAGAACTGGGGTCTCTCCGCATTCAACATTCCCCATGTCTTCACGACCAGCTGGGTCTACGAATTGCCTGTCGGCGCGGGGGGCAAGTTCAGGACAGGGAGCAAGATTCTTGATCACATCCTAGGACCGTGGCAGTTGAACGGAATCCTGCAGTTCGCGTCCGGGCAGAACTATCACGTGGGAGTTTCCGGGGACCTTGCCAACACGGGCAATGCGGGTTCGAACAACATCAACGGGGGGTACTTGCGAGCGAACCTCGTGGGCGAGCCGCGAGCGTCAAATGCAAGCCCTTCCCAGTGGCTCAACCCGAACGCGTTCGAAGTCCCGGCACCGTTCACATTCGGCAACATGGAGCGGCACGCCCTGCAAGGGGACGGTCTTGGGAATTTGGACCTGTCGATCTTCCGGAAGTTCCGGTTCGACGAAGACAAGATCATCGAATTGCGGATCGAGATGTTCAACGCGACAAATTCGCCCACGTGGAGCCGGCCAAATGCTCAGTTGGACAGCGTGAACTTCGGTCGAATCTTCGGCACGAGCAGTATCGAACGCCAGATTCAAATGGCACTGAAGATCCACTTCTAGGCTGGGGAGCCTAACCCCGGGGGTGTCCGCACGGCCCCTCGGGGTGCTTCCCGGATGGTGAGTACGCCACCCGTCCGTCTATCAATATGGGGAGACACCGCCTGGCTGTCCCCGGCGGTGTCTCCCGACATGTCCTGCTCCGTAGCCCGGGCCGAGTCTCGAGCGGCGAGAGCCTAGTCCGCGACACCCGCGCGCGATAGGCAGGAAGCAAGACGGTGCGCAGGAATGCAGCGGCCTGACCACGGCTTCTCGTCTGAGGCCAGAATCCCGGCAGACTGGAACGCCCCACCGTTCAGCCGACTGGCCTCGCGGTGATGCACGGCATCTCCGTTGCAGGGCGCATCACGGTGCGCTGCTGTCAGGCGGTCAGTTATCGACGAACCACTTGGCCAATTCGTCAAGCACAGAAACAAGGCCTTCCGGAGCAGGCTGAGAAGGTAGGTTTAGCGAATGCCCCGCCCCGTCCAGCCTGGCGAATACTGCGCTGCGCCCCTTGGCTACCAGCTCAGCCCTCATCATGTCGAAGCCAGCGACGGGGTTCTGCTCATCCGCCGAGCCGTGAGCCAAGTAGAGCTGAGCGCTCGACCTGAGACACTCTTCAGTGAGTGACGTCGTGTAGAACCCGGACCA
>JAJDWM010000639.1 GCA_022825595.1 Bryobacterales bacterium
CTTGGAAACCCGCCTGACGGATCAGCGGGAATGGGAGCGAAAGCCGAAGCCGCAGACCAGTCTTGAGGTCCCGGCCGACCCGCCGACCAAGTATGACTACATCAAGAAGCTGGACCTGATGTACCGCATGGTGAGGCTCGCGCTTGAGACGGACTCCACGCGGTTGGTCACATTGTTCATCGCGGGCACGACGGCGCCAGGCCTCACGCTGTCCAGCGGAAAGCAGTATCCCTGGTATCACGGCCTCACGCACCACAGCATGGACCAAGGGAAGCTGACGCAGCTCGAAGAAATCGAGATCGAGCAGATGCGCATGTTGGGAGACTTGCTCAGCTCGCTGGACTCCATCGAAGAGGAAGACGGCACGCTGCTCGACAACACCATGACGCTGTACGGCAGCAACCTCAGCGACGCGAATATCCATGACACTCGCAATCTGCCGATCATCCTCGCGGGCGGCGGCTTCCGCCACGGGCGCCACTTGGCGTACAACCTCGACAACAACACGCCGCTCTGCAATCTGTACGTCAGCATGCTGCAGCGCTTGGGGGTCGAGACGGATCAGTTCGGCTCTAGCACGGGAACGCTGGCCGAGCTCTGAGCGTTCGTTGTTGTCCGAAGAGGCGTTCATCTCTATGGCGGGCACGAGCGTCCGGAAGGAGGTCTGCTTGGAGCGGCCATCTGGCGGCCTGATGCGCGCACCCGTGACGGGGATGGCCTTGGCGGCCGCGATCTTGGTGTCGGCGTGTGCGCCCGGGCCAGCGCCGCGCCATCCGAACATTGTGCTCATCCTCGCCGATGATCTGGGGTACGGCGACCTCGGCTCCTACGGCGCCACCCAAGTGCGGACTCCCAACATCGACCGCTTGGCCACCGAGGGAATGCTCTTCACCGACGCTCACACCGATGCGTCGACATGCACTCCGACCCGATACGGACTCCTGACGGGCCGCTATTCTTGGCGGACATGGCTGAAATACAGCGCCCTGAGCACCGACGCTCCGCTGTTGATCGAGGAGGGCCGCACGACTTTGGCATCCCTGCTCAAGGCGGCCGGGTACAACACCTCGATCATTGGCAAGTGGCACTTGGGCTTCGGCCGCGAGGACGACTTTGCCCAAGATCGGCAAGGTCCGCCGAACGCATGGAGAACTCGGGCGGAC
Source organism: Bryobacterales bacterium (assembly GCA_022825595.1). Taxonomy (GTDB): domain Bacteria; phylum Acidobacteriota; class Terriglobia; order Bryobacterales; family UBA6623; genus VXMF01. Next base: position 1,164 of record JAJDWM010000639.1, read on the forward strand.
GGGCCGGACTGGAACGGAGAGCTCAAGCCTGGGCCGCTTGAGGTCGGATTCGACTACTTCTACGGAATCCCGGTTGCCAATAGCTTCCCGCCGTACGTGCTGGTGGAGAACCACCGCGTCGAAGGCCTACGGGAGGACAGTCCAATCGGCAGCATGGAGCCGAAGAACTACGGAGCCATGGAGGGAGGTGACGGCGCTCGCTGGAGACACGAGGATCTTGGTGATCAGCTGACCGCCAAAGCCGTGGATCAGTTGGAGCAGCTTGCAGGGAAGCCGGAGCCGTTCTTCTTGTATTACGCACCACATCAGCCGCACATACCGAACGAGCCGCACCCCCGTTTCGATGGCACGAGTCCGGTCGGCGCTCGCGGAGACTCCATCCACGAGCTCGACTGGTCGGTGGGGGAGGTGCTGACGGCGATTGACCGTTTAGGGTTGGCGGAGGGCACGCTCGTGATCTTCACCAGTGATAACGGGGCCAGTCGCAGCGACGAGGAGGGTCACCGACCGATGGGCCCTGTGATGCAAGGGCGCAAAGGCGATCTCTACGAAGGTGGCCACAGGGTCCCATTCCTCGCGCGCTGGCCGGGCAGGATCAAAGCGGGCGCACGCTCCTCGGAAATGATCAGCCTGAATGACATGCTCGCCACGCTCGCGGCCTTGACCGGGCAAGAGCTCGCGCCGGGCGCAGGTCCTGACAGCTTCAACATCCTCCCCGCAGTGTTGGGAGAGGAGTATCGGTCACCCCTCCGTCCTTCTCTGGTCGTCACGGCTGGTGGCACGGGGAAGCGTGCGGTGCGCGAAGGAAAGTGGAAGCTCATCGATGGTCAAGGCAGTTTCGGATACGCCCACTGGAGGGCACAGGAGAAGGGTCCCAGCCCCGAAGATCCGAAAGGGCAGCTGTACGACCTGGACAACGACATTGGCGAGCGGAACAACCTTTTCAGACAGCATCCCGATGTCGTGAGTCGTCTCAGGGACCTCTTGCAGACGATTACAGACGAAGGGGCGACCCGGACCCTGTAAGGCGGGCTTGCCGGTGGTTTCGAGCGTGCTCGGCGCGCCCAGCTTGCTTGTGCATTCTGGTCGCTGGGCTAGAGTCACCGTCCAACACTCCGCAGGTGGTCGACGCCATCAGCCGGACCAGAACGGTTCGCGTGCTTGGGTGCCCACCGCCGAGCTGCTTCCTCTGCCTTCCCATGCCGTGCCTGATCGTCCGGCGTCCAGGTTCAGAGTGTTTCTTGGATGCGGGCCCGATGGCGTACTTGGTGCGGGAGACCGGCACCGACCACCGCACAGACCACGGCCGATCGACTCCGGATTGGATCGCAAGCAGTCAGTCGCCGCTTCGGCTACAGGTCGAGACAGCGGTGTTCTTGGCGCTTCTGGCGCAGTCGATCCCCCAACACAGGGCCGGGTCGTTCGCTCGCGGAGATTCAGTGAGCGACAAGGCGCCTCCCGCCCCGCAGCGTGCCGGCCCGCCTGTCTTTCAGCCGCACCTTGACCTCGTGCGTCGTGATCTCCTCGTCGATCTGGCCGGGATAGTAGCCCACGAGATACTCGGTCCGGGCCAGTTCCGCAATTGACTCTGTGACGCGGGATAGCGATCTCCAATCCATCAAGTCGATTTCGTACTTGCGTCCGCCCGTCCGCCGACCAAGGCTGGGGAACTGCCCGGCGTGGGCGTCATAGTCCATCCTGGATAGCGCTGCGCGGCGCTTGGAGAGGCTCAGATCGATCCGCTTGGGCCCTCCGGCAACGTGAGGCACTCCTGAACCGGCGACCGCTACGGGGTTGATGGAAATCCCCAACGACCTGGCCGCTTGCACGACCCGGTCCGGTTTGAATCTGGTGGTGTCCAATCCGTCCGAGAAGACGAACAGCCTCCGTCTGGCGTTCCCTCCCCTCGCTGCTGCGTGGTGAAGCACATGGAACACCGACTCGTAGACACGGCTTTGGCCTTCACTGGACAGGGCCAGCTGGTAAAGGGCTCGTGCCAGTTCGGCGGGATCGCGAGTCGGGGTGGCGTACTGCTTGAGGGTGATGCCGAACCCGTACACCGAAACCAGAAAGTCCTCAGTCAAGGCGTCGAGGATACCCTTACGGATCGCTTGATCGTCCAACAGCCTCCACCTCGATACGCTGATGCTGACGTCAATCAGGAAGATGATCTCTTTCGGTACGTTGCGCCGCTTCGAGATCGCTTCGCCCTGAACGCCGGGGCTTTCGACGAAGGCGATTTCTTGGCGTATCCCGTCTTCGAACACCTCAAAGTCCTCGGGGCCGAGTCCGACCACGGCACTCCTTCCCTTCGACACATGAAGAGGCACGAGAACTAGGTTCGATTCGGCCTTGATCACCAGACCGGGGGCCGCGTCGGTTGACTCGGATAGCTGGGCGGCACTTGTCGCGGCGAGGATCGCAAGTCCCACTGCAAGGCCTACGAACACGCAGGGCGACCTGTGGCCGCGGGCCGACTGCACAGGTGCAGGACAGAATGCCTCGGCTCGGGCCGTTGATCGACTCATAGAGGGGCAGTGCGAGTCTTCGCAAGTGACAAGTTGGGTGGCAGTCGGAAACCGAGAGCCAGCAACTCATAAGGGACAAGCAAGTCATACGATTTTGACTCGATCATCCATTCGGCAGACCCGCTGCGGACGTGGAGTAGTCCGCACCAGCGCGCAAACGCATGCGCGATCGCGACAAGGCGATCCAGCACGGCCTTTGCTACCGACGCGCGAATCGGTGAGGACTCTGTAGCCTCGCCGGTGGCGTCTTCTCTAGCCAACATGGCGGCCAACACCTATTCGATCCCCCGATGGCCGTGACCTCTAGACGTCCTCACTTGTCCTGGCTAATCTGCTCCGACAATGCGGCGCTGAGGCTACGCGCCTCTGCAATCTGCTCGCTGGTCATGCGTTCCTTCAGCTCATCCTTGTATCTGGCTGCCACCTTGGAGTCCTGACTGGCGGCAATGTCGTACCAAGCGAAGGCGCGGACGAAATCCTGAGCTACACCTTGACCCCGCTCGTACATGATGCCGACGGCGGCCTGGCCTCCTCGGTTCCCTTGGCGGGCGGACTTGAGAAACCACTCCGCGGCCTCCGCATCGTTCTGTGCAACCCCGCGGCCCGTCTGGTACATGGATCCGATGGTCCACTGGGCTTGTGCGAGACCCTGATCGGCAGCCTTGCGATACCATTGCGCCGCCTCCACATGGTCCTCGGGTACGCCTTGGCCACTGTCGTAAAGGACACCGAGCAGCCATTGTGCTGTCGCGTCCCCCTGATCAGCGGCCTTGCGGTACCAGAGCGCGGATTGGGCATGGTCCCTCGGCAGGACCCGGCCTTCCTGGTATGCGATGCCGAGTCTCCGCTGGGCCCTAACTACACCGTTCACGGCGGCCGCCCGAATCGCTTCCAAGGCCTCTGCATCGAAGGACGTTCGAAGGTTGGGCGTTCCTGCCCTCAGCACACTCCTTGACCGCACTTGCGAAGTTGGTCTCGTATCCGTTCCATTCGCTCGACGTACTGACTGGCCCTCACTGATCTGCTCCGACAACTCGGCGCCGAGACTCTGTGCCTCGGCAATTTGCTCGGCGGTCATGCGCTCCTGAAGACGGTCCTTGAATCTGGCCGCCACTTTGGAGCCCTGACTGGCGGCAGTCCCGTACCAAGCCAATGCGCGAACGGGATCCTCGGCTACCCCTTGACCCCGCTCGTACAGCATGCCGACGGCGACTTGGCCTCCGCGGTTTCCCTGATGGGCGGCCTTGCGAAACCACTTCAAAGCTTCCGCATCGTTCTGCTGGACTCCCCGACCCCGGTGGTACATGGACCCGATGGTCCATTGGGCTATTGCGTGTGCCTGATCAGCTGCCTTGCGATACCATTGCGCCGCCTCCACGTGGTCCTCCGGAACACCCAAGCCGCTGTCGTACAGCGCACCGAGCAGCAATTGTGCCGTCGCGTCACCCTGGTCAGCAGCCTTGCGGTACCAGCCGGCGGATTGGACATGGTCCTGCGGCACGAGCCGGCCTTCTTGGTACGCGATGCCAAGTACTCGCTGGGCATTGGCTTCACCGTTCACTGCGGCGGTCCGAATCGTTTCCAAGGCCTCAGCATCCAATGAGGTTCGAGGTTTAGGCGCTCCTGCAGTGAGCACAGGCCTCGATCCCGCCTCCGCAGACCGTCCTGGATCCTGCCCAATCGCCCGAGGTGCCACCATCGCATGCGGTAGCGACGATAGAACGAAGGCCAACGTTGGGCACAGGGCGATCCGGTTCATCTGTGTTTCCTCGCAGTTTCTCCACCCAGCCACATCACTTTGGCCGTGTTTGTTCGGGAGCTGGGTGGACCAGGATTCCCCAGCCGCATCGCTCGAAGCTCCGCATGAATCGCCCGTCCGCGTACGTACGGATCGCCGCCATGGCTCGAACCTTCGCCAAAGCGCACTCGCACCGCCATCGGAACACCTCAGTCCAATCTGACGGTCCTCAGGCTGCTAGCGTTGCACTCCCCGTCAGTCCGCGAGATTGAATGGGCCGGGTCTTGCGGCTGCGTGTCACGCGGTACGAGAAGTCAACGTCAGAGTGAAACGACCCGATTGCCCCGGCCGTGTGCAGCTGACCGACGAGGTCGCCGCAACTCCGTCCGATTGCTAAGATTGCGATCTGGGCCGGCGGACAGCCTCCGCACGGCGATCCCCGCAGTATTTCCCTTCTGCCCGCAGGCGACAGCTATCCTGCCGGCGGCTGGCTCCCTATGAGGCCTCCTATGCGCACAATCAATCCCCAGGACGAGTACTTGCCCCCTGGGCTGGAAGGCGTGGTCGGCGACCTGACCGAGCAGTGGGCGGCCTCCGACAATCTGGGACGCCTATGGCGCGGCGACGCAACGCTTTGGACATCGGCCGACGAGGGGGACTGGCTCGGATGGCTCACTATCGCCACCGAATTGGCGGCAGCTCCGGAGAGGTTTGAGGAGATTGCCTCCGATGTCCGCGGGCGATTCACACACGCTGTCTTGCTCGGTATGGGTGGCTCAAGCCTCTGCCCGGAAGTCTTGCGCGTATGCTTCGGGCGGGTGGAGGGCTTTCCCGACTTCCGCATCCTCGACTCAACAGATCCGCATCAGATACAGGACTGTATCGAGTCGATCCAGCTGAAGTCCACGCTGTTCCTGTCGGCCAGCAAGTCCGGTTCGACCTTGGAGACGTCGTTGCTCACGGATTTCTTCTTCCGGTTGGTATCCCGGCAGATTGGCGCCGCGCGGGCCGGCTCGAGATTCTTGGCAATCACCGACCCAGGCTCTCGGCTGGAGGCTGTAGCCCGCGAGCGCGGGTTCTGGCGTATCTCTCACGGCAAGCCGTCCATCGGCGGCCGCTACTCCGCACTCTCGAACTTTGGGATGGTGCCGGCCGCTGCGATGGGACTGGATGTCGCGCGCATCCTCAAAAGCGCGAGCGCAATGCAGGCCGAGTGTGGACCTGCGTCCCCGATCGAGTCGAATCCAGGGTTGCGGCTGGGGCTCGCATTGGGGGCGGCCGCGCTCGCGGGACGCGACAAGCTGTGCCTGTCCTGTTCGCCAGGCATCGCTCCACTTGGAGCTTGGGTCGAACAGCTCATCGCGGAGTCGACCGGAAAGCTGGGCCGTGGCATCCTACCGGTCGCCGCCGCTTCGCTGAGGCCCTCCGACCATGGGGATGACTGCATCTTTGCGAGCGTCCAATTGGCCTCGGAAGCAGACTCCGTCCAAGAGTCTGTGCTGGACGAATTGCGGGCTGCGGGCCACCCGGTTGTCAGAATCCGCGTGCGAGACATGGCGAGTCTGGGGCAGGAGTTCTTCAGGTGGGAATTCGCCACTGCGGTGGCGGGCGCGGTTCTGGGCATCAATCCGTTCGACCAACCCGATGTAGAGTCCAGCAAGTCCGCGACACGCGAGGTTGCCGAGGCCTACGAGGCCAGCGGATCGCTTCCAACCGGGCAGCCATGGCTGCGAACCGAATGGGCCGCATTGTATGCAAGCCCGGCGCTGCTGAGTGCCGCCAGCCCGTCCGACGCGTCCAGCGGTGTTCCCGCAGCTCTGAAGGAACTGATCGCCAGCTTGCGCAAGGGGGACTACTTCGCCCTGGTGGCCTACGTCAACCGGACGCCGGAGACCGCTGCCCTCGGGGAGCGCATCCGCTCAAGGGTCGCTAAGCACTCAAGGGTGGCGGCCACAGTCGGATTCGGCCCCCGATTCCTGCATTCCACGGGCCAGATGCACAAGGGCGGACCAAACACCGGCGTATTCCTGCAGATCGGAGGCGTCGCCGGGCCCCAGCTAGCCGCTCCCGGCCGCAATCTCGATTTCGGCACGGTCAAGGACGCTCAGGCCCTCGGAGACTTTGCCGTGCTCTGCCGCCTCGGGCGCCGTGCTCTCCGGCTCGACATCGGCGGGAATGCCGTCCAAGCCCTGCGACGCCTTGACGCCGCGGTCGAGCAAGCCCTTCAGTAAGACCGCGGTAAGCCGAGCTCCCTCTCCGCCAGATAGGTCAGGATAAGATTGGTCGAGACTGGGGCGACTTGGTAGAGTCTGGTCTCCCGGAACTTGCGTTCGACGTCATAGTCGGTCGCGAAGCCGAAGCCACCGTGGGTCTGTAGGCATGCGTTTGCGGCTTCCCAAGATGCGTCCGCTGCCAGCAGCTTGGCCATGTTGGCCTGCGCTCCGCACGGCCGGCCTGAGTCGTACAGCGTCGCAGCATGGAAGCGCATCAGGTCTGCGGCCCGCACGTGGGCGTGCGCTAGGGCGAGAGGCAATTGGATGCCCTGATTTTGCCCGATGGGACGGCCGAACACGACCCGCTCCCGGGCGTACCGACAGCCTGTCTTCAAGAACCAATCACCGTCCCCGATGCACTCGGCCGCGATCAGGATCCGTTCGGCGTTCAGTCCGTCCAGCAGCGCCCGGAAGCCGGCTCCCTCGCGCCCGATGAGGTTCTCGGCGGGGACTTCGAGCCCGTCTAGGAACACCTCGCAGGTGTGGTGGTTGAGCATCGTCCGCAGCGGTCGGACCTCGAGTCCGTGTCCGCGGGCCTCGTGCAGGTCGACAAGAAGTAGTGAGATGCCGTCGGTCTTTTTCGCAACCTCGTCCGCGGGAGTGGTCCGCACAAGCAGCAGCATGAGGTCTGAGTGCTCGACGCGCGACGTAAACACTTTCTGTCCGTGGACCACGTACCTGTCACCTTGCAGCCGGGCTCTGGTCTGCAACTGGGTCGTGTCGGATCCGGTCGTCGGCTCGGTGACCCCGAACGCCTGCAGGCGAAGCTGGCCGGAAGCCAGTGCCGGAAGGTAGCGTCGCCGCTGATCCTGACTCCCGTGCCGCGTGATCACGTCCATGGTGTACATCTGGGCGTGGCACGCAGCGGCGTTGCCGCCGGACGCGTTGATGGCCTCCATGATCAGGCTGGCCTCGAGGATCCCCATCTCGGCTCCGCCATAGCGCTCCGGAATGAGCGCCGCCAACCATCCGCCCTTGGTAAGCGCGCGCACGAATTCGGAAGGATAGGCCTGCCGCTCATCAAGCTCGCGCCAGTATTCCCCGGGGAAGTCAGCGCACACTTCGAGAACTGCCCGACGTATGGATCGCTGTTCCGGGGTCAGGCTTGGAGTCATGTGCCGGACGCCCTGCGCTTGGGCACGAGGACGGTGCGTTTCAGGGTCAGCACGGTCTCGTTGCGCTGGTTGAGTCCGCGGCTCTCGACGTAGACAAGTCCTCTGTCGGGTTTGGTGCGTGACTCGCGCAGACCGGTGATGCGGCTCTCGGCGTAAATCGTGTCCCCGTGGAACACGGGGCGGACGTGCTTTACTTCGCTGTAGTCCAGGTTGGCGATCGCCTTTCCGCTGATGTCGGCGACGCTCATCCCAACGACGATGCTGAAGACCAGCGGCCCGACGACCAGCCGCTGCCCGTGCTGGGTCCCGGCTGCGTAGTGCGCGTCGATGTGAACCGGGTGCTGGTTCATCGTCAGCAGCGAGAACCAAGTGTCGTCCGCCTCCGATATCGTCCTTCCCGGCCAGTGCCGGAATTCCTGCCCGACCTCGAACTCTTCGAAGTAGCGGCCGTACTGCAATGCAATTCCCTCACGTGGGCCACGTCGGCGCCGACGGGCACACACTGCACATTATGGAATGTGGGTCGGGTCGATCGCCGGTCGCAGCCCGTTTCTCGGACCTGCTGGCACGAGCTGGCATTGGACGGACTTGATCGTCGCTCTCCGCTCCACCCGCTTGCGCGAGGGTGACGATGGCTGAAGTCCGCTGTAGACTCAAGTCGATCTATCCGCGGCAGATACCGTGACGGACCACTAGATGGACCTATCCCTGATCCGAAGCGTCCTGTATGTTCCCGGGGACAGCGCAAGGAAGCTCGCCCGGGCTGCCGAGATTCCGGCGGACGCTCTCATCGTCGACTGGGAGGACGCCGTAGCCGAGCCGTCCAAGACTGATGCCCGCCGTGTGACACTTCGGGCCTTCCCGTCCTTGGCTGGCCGCGGTCGGCCTGTGCTCTTGCGTGTCAACACGTGCGGCTCGGCATGGTTCGAGGGGGACTGCGCACTGGCGGCGCGCATCTCGCCCGACGGCGTTGTGGTACCGAAGTGCGAGACTGCGGAAGATGTGCGGCGCATCGCCCGCAGGCTGCCCGCCAACACCCCCATTCTTCCGTTGCTGGAGTCGCCGCTTGGGGTTCAGAACGCACCGACCATTGCAGCCAGTTCGGAGCACGTCGTGGCCCTAATGTTCGGCGCGGAGGACTACTCAGCGGCAACTTGGATCCAGCGTTCCCCGGGCGAGCCGGAGCTGGCTTTCGCACGCGGCCGAGTCGTCAACTCGGCAAGGGCATACGGGAGGGAAGTGTTCGACTCGCCGTCGATGCAATATCGAAATGCGGACGCCGTTAGAGAGGCGGCGAATCGGGGGCGCCGTCTGGGATTCACGGGCCAAGCGGCGATCCATCCGTCGCAGGTGCCATTGATCAATAAGGCCTACCAGCCATCCGACGGCGAAGTTGCAGCGGCCCACTCGGTGGTGCGACGCTTCCGCGAGCATGGAGGTGGGGTGTACAGCGTCAGCGGGGTGTTGGAGGACTACCCGGCATTGCGCGAGGCCCTCGCCATTCTTAAACGCGTCCGGAGGGCGGAGTGACGGGCGGCGGAATCCTGCCCCACAGCTCGTTCCATCCCGAGGAGGGCACGCTGGTCTGCTGAGTCGGGTTAAACTCGCTCAAGATGTCTGAAGCCAGCACAATCCTAGATGTCGCTTCCATACTGCACCCTTTTACCGATCCGGCCACCCATGAGCGGCAGGGACCGTTGGTTCTCGACACGGGGCAGGGCGCTTGGGTGTCAGACCAGGACGGGACCGAGTACCTCGAAGCCGCGTCGGGACTGTGGTGCGCCTCGCTCGGCTTCAACGAGCCCAGGCTCGCCGAGGCTGCCTACCGTCAGCTCCGGCGACTGCCCTACATGCACCTGTTCGGTTCGCGCAGCCACTGGCCCGCCATCGAGCTCGCCAAGCGCATCCTTGACTTGGCTCCCGTGCCGATGTCGAAGGTCTTCTTCGCAAACTCCGGCTCTGAAGCGGCCGACACCGTCGTCAAGATGGTCTGGTTCTACAACAACGCCCTGGGAAGGCCAGCCAAGAAGAAGATCGTTGCTCGTGTCGACGGCTTTCACGGCTCCACGGTCGCCGCTGCCAGCCTCACTGGGATCTTCCGGAACCACCTGAAGTTCGACCTTCCCATCGCCAACATCATCCATACTTCGCGGCCGCACTACTATCGCGGCGCGCTCCCTGGAGAGTCCGAAGAGGCCTACTCCTCAAGACTGGCAGAAGAACTAGATCGGCAGATTCTAGACGAGGGGCCGGACACGGTCGCGGCGATGATCGCGGAGCCGGTGATGGGCGCGGGAGGCGTTCTCCTGCCTCCGCGCGGCTACTTCGAGAAGATCCAAGAGGTGACCGACAAGCACGACATGCTCTTCATCGCCGATGAGGTTATCTGCGGCTTTGGCCGCACCGGCAACATGTGGGGCTCGCAGACCTTCGGCATCCGCCCCGATGTGTTCACGACAGCCAAGCAGCTTTCTTCTGGGTATGCGCCGATTTCGGCCGTTGTGGTCAATGAGCGCGTATACCGGGTCCTCCGCGAAGGCAGCGAGGACATTGGCTACTTCGCGCATGGATTCACATACAGCGGCCACCCGCTTAGCGCTGCCGTGGCCCTAGAATGCCTCAAGATTTACGAAGAGATGGACATTGTGGAACAGGTTCGCCGTCTGGCGCCGTATCTGCAAGACGGTCTGCGCAGCCGCTTTGCGGACCATCCGCTGGTTGGAGAGGTTCGCGGAGTAGGCTTGGTCGGTGCCGTCGAGCTGGTCCGCGACAAGGCCACTAAGGCGCCATTCGAACCCGGCAAGAAGGTTGGCTTGCGATGCATGGACTTCGCGCTCAAGCGCGGTCTGATCATGAGGGCGCTGGGGGACACGCTGGCCGTTGCCCCGCCGCTGGTAGTCCGAGAAGGTGAGATCGGACTGATTCTCGAGCGCTTTGAGCTCGCGCTCAACGACACGCTGCGGTGGCTCGGTCGCTGAAGTGCAACACAGTCCGCACCCGCAGCGGCGGATGGTTGGGCGACACGGTCTGATCGGGATACCGTACACGATCAACCTCCTGACTGCCCGGAAGTCACGGGTGTCGGCTCGGGAAGTCGGACGCTGCCACTCCTGAGCCATCGAGCAACGAATCGATAGTCGGTCCAACGGACGAATAGGCTGATGCCATTAATTGTTGTATATTGGCTATCAACTGGTGAATATTCAACAATTAATAGCACGACCGAGTTGGATGCACCAGATCCGGCAGGGGCTATCGGAGTTTCCGGCTGTTGCCTTGCTCGGTGCCCGCCAAGTTGGCAAGACCACCTTGGCGAGGCTGCTGACCTCAGAGTGGGAGGGGCCGACGACAGTATTCGATCTTGAGGAGTATGCTGCCCGCGCTGCGCTGTCCGCTACGCCAGACCGACTCCTCCGTCGTCGGCAGGGCTTGGTCGTCTTGGATGAAGTGCAGCGTCTGCCGCAGTTGTTCGAGGTGCTGCGGCCGATCTGCGACGACCCTGCCCGGCGCTGTGTCTTCCTGCTTCTCGGCAGCGCCTCACTGGACTTGGTCCGGGGCCTATCGGAGTCACTTGCAGGTCGCGTGCGCTTCCTTGACGTAGCCGGGCTGTCTCTGTCCGAGGTTGGGCCAGAAAGCCAGGACAAACTCTGGATGAGGGGTGGCTTTCCGCGGGCCTTTCTCGCATCGTCTTCGGCATCTTGGGGCCGTTGGATGGAGTCATTCGGGCGCACGTTCGTTGAGAGGGACATCCCGAGTCTTGCCCCACGCGTGCCGCCCGAGAACCTGAATCGGTTCTGGCGAATGCTGGCCCACCGGCACGGACAGGTATGGAACGCGTCTGCCGTCGCCCGCTCAATGGACGTCGGACCAGCCGCTGCAAACCGATACCGGGACCTGCTTGCTGGCACATTCATGGTCCGAGTGCTTCTGCCGTGGTTCGAGAATCTCGGAAAGCGGCTCGTCAAGTCGCCGAGGGTCTTCCTGCGCGACAGCGGTGTACTCCACCACTTGCTCGGGCTGTATGATCCGGACGAACTAGCAATGCACCCGCGCTATGGTGCGAGCTGGGAGGGGTTCGCCTTGGAACAGGTGCTCATTGCCCACGGAGAGCGACAGGCGTACTACTACCGGACCCAGCGCGGAGCAGAACTTGACCTCTTGCTGCTGCGGCGAGGACACAGGTGGGGCTTCGATTTCAAGTGCTCGGACGCGCCCCGGACCACAAAGTCCATGCGCGTCGCCATCACGGATCTGGGGCTCCGGCACCTCTGGGTTGTCTATCCGGGCGATCTGGAGTATCAGTTGGGAGAGCAAATCACAGCACTACCGTTGGTGCGCATCCACGGCATCGACCTGCGCGGGGGCGAGTAGTGTCGGGCAGCCGGATGGCCGCACTGGCAGCCCTTAGCGCGACGTCGTCAATGAGGCTGCTAAGGGAAGCGGATGCCGGGAGTCACCGAGCGGTCCTTCCGACTAAAGGCTAAGGCAAGGCCCTACAGTCTCCGGGATGCGCACGTTGCGCGTCCTCCGCCGCACCGCCGCGAACTCGCCTGAGTCTCAGAGATCAGGCCAGCACACCAGATTCCTGCCGCCGTGCGGCGTCTGTTCGACACCTCGTCTTCCAGGCCGGTCGCGCACCTGCTCGCTGCGTGAGCCCAGACTCCCTGTTTGGATGCGCTATTGGGCCGTCAAAGTCCCGCTGAAGAGCGTTTCTTGAGCGGTTCCGGCGCCGCTTGCTCAGGCCGGGACTTGCTGGTGTGCCGGCGTTTGCACCCGATCCCCGTGTAGGGGGAATCTTATCTGCGGCTACTCAACTACCGCGTCTCGCATCGCTGCCAAGCCGTCGTCCTCAGGGGCCGGAGATGCGGTAGCGGTAATTGGTGTGCGGGACAACTGTTTACTTAGCTGTCCAAGAGATTTCGACCGCCGGCGGGGCCGTCGCAGTTGTCACCAACAAGAACCCCGCACTTGGAGGGCAGTGATCAGTCGTCCTGTGCGCATTCGGCTCACCGCCGGTATACTCCATCCGAAGTCACACCACTCTCGATTTCGGCGCTATGAAGATCGTGTTGAGCCGTAAGGGATTCGACTCCAGCAACGGTGGAGTTCCAA
>JAJDWM010000782.1 GCA_022825595.1 Bryobacterales bacterium
TGTGGGCCGGAATCGGGCTCCCCTCGCGACTGTCGGCGCCCAGAACCACCCCAATCCGCTGGCAGACTCGACGGACTCACCGCGAGCCGTCTGCGAAAAACCGTCCACCCATCGCCAAGAAGGGTTTTGCCGCAAGCACTACATATGAGAAGTTCTGCCGTCTTCACAATGGGCGGCAATCCTCCAGCTCGAGGGCCTTATAGCCCGCACGGTCGTTCCAAGCCTGGACTACGAATCCGCCAGTCGAGTCGCAGGAAGCGACCCGTCTCGCCCGCAAGTCCGGGTAGCCGTGCCGCTTGGCACGCCGGAGTAGGCTTCAACTCCTGCAGCACAGACCGACGGCGGAGGTCGAAGCCTGTCGTCGCGAGTTGTGACTCACCCCTCCCGTTCTCTGCCATCGTTCGCGCCGATGCGGCGGGGCTTGCCGATCCGTGACTCCGGGGTCTTCTCCCACCACTCTGCCAAGGCGGGATCGCTTGGCCTACGGTTGAACCACCGCCGCTGCTCTTCAAGAGACATTCCCTCCAGCTCCTCGTTGATTCTGTCGCGAGTCTCGCGTAGCCACTTCATGCATTCGAACGACTTCTGCGGCGGGTCCGCCGCGAGGCCGGCAGAGGCAAGCTCCTCCGCCGGCCTGTCCTTGCCGCACTCCACCGCGAGCCATGCGGCGCTCCGATGCATGACCGCGGATGTCGTCGGGGCCAGATCCCGGAGGGCTCCGAGCGCCGCCAGCTCGCTCTCAAGGGCCTGTGCGTACAGCCGTCCGGCCTCGTCCAGATTGCCGGCGGCCCTGGATCGATCCGCGGGGAACGCGAGGTCCATCGCCCGGTCATGAGAGGCGTGCTCCGCATTCATGCCGTCACGATAGCCGACGCCCTACAGAATCCGTTGATCGCGGACGTGCCGTCCGGATCGGCGGGCATCCGCACGCTACGCGAGCCGCCAGCCGCATCTTGGCGGGAGAGCGCGGATGAGGCAGGGCGGCCGCGGGCTCCGGCCGTAGGCTGCGCTGCAATACTGGGGCATCGAGGCATGATGAGAACGGACAGGCCCGAGATCGGCGGCGATGCCAGCGCCGGACCTCTGGACCGGCAAGAGCCTCGCGAACCACACTGGCACGTCAGGGAATACGTTGACTGCATCGAGAACGGCCGCGACGACTTCGAGCGGTACCGCATGCTGATCTCCGACCTGCCGCGCCGGTTCCACCAGTCCAGCCGCGAGAGGCAGGAATCCGCCCTCCGCAAGCCGCCCCGGCTCACGCGCACGAACTGGGACGCGCTCTTGGCCGCCGCCGCGGAGCACATCGCGATCACGCACGACCACCCGGTGCCGCCATGGTGCGACGAGCCCGAGCGGTTCTTGGACATGGTCTGGGTGCCGCTGCCCGGGTACGGCAGCCTGCCGATCCGGACGTACATCGAGACGCCTGCGGCCTTCCTCCGCCACGGCGTGATCATCGGAGGACGAGAGTTCGGGGAACGAGAGGGCGAACGCGAGTATGGAGCCGTTTTCCGCAGATAGCCTGGAGGGCGCGTTTCGCGAACTGTCCGGCGAGCTGCGGCTGCGCCGCGCCCGGGCCCACATCTACATCATCGGCGGCGCAGCCATCGCGCTGGGCTTCGACAACCGCCGGGTGACGCTGGACGTAGATGCCGTGGTGCGCGTGGGGCATGGCCACCTCATGGAGGCGGTGAGGAAAGTCCCGTATCGGGATGGGTGGCCCACAACGTGGCTGAATGAGCAGGCGGCTATGGCCGCGCCCCACCGCAAGGATCACCTGGCTATGACGGTGTATGCGGACGGCAACCTGGTCGTGACCGGCGCTTCTGCCAAGCACCTTCTGGCCATGAAGGTGCGCGCCGCACGGCTCAAGGACGCGGAGGACATCGCGTTCTTGACGCGGCACTTGGGGATGCGCGAGGCCAGGGAAGTCTGGGACCTGCACGATCAGGTGTTCCCCGACGATCCCCCGCAACGGGCGAGCTTTCAGGATGCGACGGACCTCTTGGCTCGGCTCTGGCCCGAAGACCGCTCCATGGACGGTGACGACCGCTACGGCTACGGACAAGGCCGGGCCACAGGCCGCGAAGGGGTGCCCCGCTGAAGACTCGCCCTCCCCCGACCGTTGGAGTACGCGCTGGAAGTCCTCTTTCGCTGTGCCCTCGAAGTTGCGCAGCAGCCGGCGACGCTCCCCCGTCAGTGTGGGCAGCCGCCGGTAGTCGCGGAACTGGCGGACGGGCCGGAGACGTACGAATCGAAGATTCGGCAGTGCTTGAGCCAGCTCGCCAGGCGCGAGTCGTACCAGATCTGCCTCACCAGCGAGTTCTCCGCACGGTGCCGCGTGTCGCCGTGGGCCACCTACCGGGTGCTCCGACGGCTCAACCCGGCCTCGTTCGCGGCGTATCTTCAGTTTGGGGGCTTCTGCGTCCTTAGTTCATCGCCCGAGAGGTTCTTGAGGGTGTCGCCCGATCGCGTCATCACCGCGAGGCCGATCAAGGGGATCTGTGAGCGGGGTAGCGACCCGGCCGCCGACGCTTGACTCGCGCACTTGCTGCGCACGGACCAAAAGTTCCGATCGGTGCCTTGCCATCCACGTCGTGGCGGGAGACAGATGGCAAGCCTCCAAGGCCTCGGCCAGCCTCAGGTACGACGCATCCCCGGGTAGGCCGAGTTTCTCCTCGCCTTCGCTGATACCGTAGCCGTCCAGCCGCCCGGCTAAGACGGGCGCGAGGCCGATCATGGCCTTGAACACGTACTTGCCGGTCAGGTGGGAAGAAACAACGTCTACGCTCTTCCCGTCCGAGCAGCGGAACAAGATTCGATCGCCGTCGCAGGACCCGACTTCAGTTAGGCGTGGGCGGCCGGGGAAGGTTGCGAACGTTGCCGTGCCGAGTCGCGACTCACCCCTCCCGCTCCCTTCCATCGTGCGCGCCGATTCGGCGGGGCTTGACGATCCGTGACTCCGGGATGCTCTCCCACCATTCTGCCAAGGCGGGATCGCTTGGCCTACGGTTGAACCACCGCCGCTGCTCTTCAAGAGACATTCCCTCCAGCTCCTCGTTGATCCTGTCCCGAGTCTCGCGTAGCCACTTCATGCAGTCGAACGACTTCTTCTGCTGCTCAGTCTTCATCTTGAATCTCCCTTGGAGAGCGAATGTCCACGGGTCCGTACCCCTGGCTTCGGTTCACTTCGCTGTACTGGCGAATTCGCTACCAGTTCACCATGTGACGAAGGTTCCAGCTGGCCAATACGTCTATTCTGGCCACTGTCACGGCGGCCATGTGGCGGGCATCAGAGCGCATTTTCTCGGTCAGTGCACCGCACTCGATGTATCGACTTGCCAACTCGTCCATCTCGGCCGTGAACGCGATCCTCGCGAGGCAACCCGGGTCGATTGAAGAGAGCACTTCTTGGACGGCGTGCGGTGCCCCTTACGTTCCTGCCAACCCACTTCCGACACTACGAGCATAATCTCGCGATGGGCAGTCCGCTCGATCAGCCAGCGAGACGATTCGGAGAACTCCTTGTACTCGCACCCGCCGATTACCGAGGTGTCGGCATACGCGCGGAGCTTGCCGTGCTTGGGGCCTGTCTGCTGCTGCTGCTGCTGCTGGTGCCCGCCGTACAAGGTTGCAAGTCGTCCTTCTATCTGTCTCTCTACCGAGCACGATGTCCGCCCAGGTGTCGTCGAGCGTCCGCATTGGCTGCGGCTCGAAGAGATGGCGGTCGAAGCTGATCTCGTAGCCGATCTCGACACCCTTCGGGACGCACCAAGCGTCCACCGCGAAACGCAATACGTTCCGCCGCAGGAAACCTTCGAGTCCGCCCTCTCCCACGAACGGGATCTGTTCGGTGTCCCTAAGCTTGGAACCGGGCTGGCATCCGACGGTTTGATGCTCGGAGCCATTGAGAACCCCGTGTAAATCCCGAATCGGGTCGGTCTTCAAACTCTTCCCGATGCGCGAGTTCGAGATTATGAAGTCAAGTTCGCGCATCGGTAAGGCTTCTCTCAAGAGCGGAGAGTGCGCCAGACCACCCACGATGTTGTCGGTGGCCTCGCCCTCTCCCTTCAGCAGGAGGTCTGCCTTACAGATGGAATGGGTCTTGGCGTGATCTCTTGGCCGTAGAGATGTGTGGGCACCCGCTTGCCCGGTTCCTCCGCGAGGCCGTACAGCACGTTCTCGGCAACGGTCAGCATGCCGCCGGC
>JAJDWM010000620.1 GCA_022825595.1 Bryobacterales bacterium
TTCGGGGGACCATGTACCGAACGTACAGCACGGTTGGCCTGCGGACGGGACCGTTCGGTACGCAGGGATTCTCGGGGCGGCGGTCCCCTATCTCTCCGAACCGGCAGCTAATTCCTGCGGTGAAGCTGGACGGTGGCTTTCCGGTACCGGCTCGCCCCTTGCCGGACTTGCGTGGCGATTTCGCGAACAACACAGATGTGGACATGATTCCGCAAACGGATGCGCAGCCTACGTACAACCAAGCCAGTCTTGAGGTTCAGCACATGATCGCGCGGGGCCTGACTGTGCGGGCTCGGGGACGCACGATTCGAGGCAAGGATCTCTTGATGGGCGGACATCTGGTCGGCATCAACGCGATTCCCATCACAGCGCTGAGCCACCGGGACCGACTCTACGACGAATCGTTCCGGCGGTCCCTGCGACCCTTCCCGCACGTGCAGCAGATTCGCACGAACTACCAGTACCCGGGTGGGAAGTATCGCTACGACGAAGGCAGGATCAACATCCAGAACCGCACCCGGGACGGTCTCAGCTTCGACTTCGAATACTCCTATCGAAAGCGGTGGGATGACTATTCGGGCTCGGGAATACAGGATCGGGGCGATCGCCGAACGGCTTGGGGACTCTCTCGAGGATTCCGCCCACAACGCCTTTCCCTTTCGTATACGTACGAGTTGCCGATCGGGCCAGGGAAGGCCATTCTTGCGCGCCGCGGCTTCTTGGCGAAGTTCATCTCGGACTGGTCTGTCAGCGGGTTCACCTCCTGGCTAAGCGGCGATCCGATCGCGCTAGAGCCGCTCTTTAACAACACCGGAGGGGTTGTCCCGTACCTGCGTGTGGATAGCGTTGCGGGTGTGGACCCGCATGTGCCCAACCCCGGGCCGGAAGGGTGGTTCAACCCCAACGCCTTCGTGGATCCGGCGGACTTCACCCTCGGCGACGTGTCGAGGACTCACCCTACGCTACGCAATCCGAACTACAGCAATCACGACATCGCAATCACCAAACGAGTAGTGATCTCCCAAGACCAGAGCGTGGAGGTCTTGGTGCAGAGCTTCAATTTCATCAACCAAGGGAACTGGAACGATCCGGATACCGAGATTGGACCCAGTCATGCCCGCAATGCAAACGCCGGTAAGATCATTGGTTCTCGCGGAGGAAGAGTCCTTCAACTCGGTCTACGTTATCATTTCTAGCCCATGGGAGTGGCCGTCCTCACCATTCTCGCGGTATCTTTAGCAACCGGATCGCGGGCTGAGACATTCAAGACACCAGTTTGGAGTGACGCGAGAGTCGCTGATCTCGAAGTGGCAGTTGATGGAACGCCGGTACCTGTCAACTCCGTCCAAACTCCCAACGACCATCTCATACTGCTGCTGGTCCTAGACACGGTGAAGTACCCAGACAGGTTCGATGCGGCACGAGAGGCCTTGGTCGCGAATCTGACCGAATTGGGACCGAACTACTACGTTGGAGTACTGACAGCACAAGACGGGCTCGTCGTCCGGCAAGACCCAGTGCGTAGCAGGCGAAGGCTTAGGGAGAGGCTGGAGGCAATCGACGTCCGCGGTATACCCGGGCTCCTAGATGTGGTAGTCGATGTCTCGCGAGTGGCCGATGCAACTTTGAACTCAGCCGATATCCGTCTAGCAGTACTGTTCCTTACGGACGGGGAGATCGAGGACTACCGCGGAGATTACACGATCCCCGTAGTCAATCCCAGCGACCGTAGCGACTTGAGTCGCCGGTTCGGAGCGCAGCTGATTCTTGAACGCGTCCGTTCGGTTGCGGACTCGCTCGAGTCCGCACAGGCTCCGCTGTTCTTTATTCACTTGGCTCGGCGGCACGACGAGCTCAACGAGGTGTACCAGAACGGCATCAGCGAGTTCGCGAGCATCACGGGAGGCCAAGCTCTGTTCGCTCAGGCGTTGCAGGAAATACCGGCATTGGTCGAACAGATCCTGGACGAGATTGCCAGCCATTCTGTGCTGACTCTGGAGGTGGATTGCGAGGGACCGGTGCGATTGCAGGTGACGTCGAGCGGTGCTGGCACGCGCCACCGGGATTCGTTCCGGTGTCCTTGAACGGGCGATTCCCAATCGCTCAGCTCGATTGGAGGCTGCCAGGTACTCCGTGCGATCCATACGCTTCTGCGAACAAGCCCTAACCGCCGATCCTAGTTGTCGTGTGGATGCACGGATGGGGCGACGAGGCAGCGAGCACGGCATCAGAGGGCCTGCTGCGATCCTTCCTAGGAGTTATGGATTGGTCTCGGGCGCGAACCGTCTGAGCGGGGAAGTGATATTCCACGCGGGGATCGCTGATGTGAAGTGACCCGACGAAGGGTCCCTAGCGGCGGTGGCCTCACGTGGCTTTCGGACGGCTTGCGGGGGTCCCAGCGAGAATTCTCGTCCAAAGGCCTCCCTGCGAGTCAGACCTAGTGCGCGACGGACCCCACAGGCATCTTCGTCGGTGCATCGCGCCACGGCCGGAGTCATTGCGAGGCGGTAGCCGCAAGAGCCGACGCACGTCGGAGAGAGAGCTCCAGAAGCGTCTACAGGCCGTTCTCGTACCAGACCACATTGCGAGAGTTCTGGCCCGCCACCAGCACGTCCAGATCGCCGTCCATATCCATATCGACCAACCTGATGTCGTACGCCGCCTGATCGTCGTGGATCACCCGCTTCCGAAACACTCCAGCCCCGTCATTCTCGTACCACGCCACCACGTAGCTGTCCTTGCCGCATGTCACTGCATCGGTGTCCCCATCACCGTCAACATCGCCGATTGCCAGATCATGCGGGCCAGCCAAGACCGGATCGATTTCGTGAGCCTCGAACGTTGGCCCCTCAAACCACAACACGCCTCGGCCATGCCCTCGCGTTGCGAAGATGTCCATCACTCCGTCGCCGTTAAGGTCCGCTGGCAGTGCATTGGTTGCCCCCACCTGATTAACCGCGATCGTTCGTTTGAGCCAAGGTGTTGATCCGTCAGCGGGCTGCTTCCACCAGGCGAACCAGTTCCCTCCGCCGGTGACGGCATCCTTACCCGCCGAGACAACGTCGGCCACTTCGTCACCGTCCAAGTCTCCAATCCCCAAGTAGTGGCTCAGCCCAGGAGCATCCTGATCGGCCAGCACATACCTCGGCCACTCCTCGGCGCTTCGGGGATCCTCGGGCACCCTCCACCAGACGAGCGAGTTCGGGTACGGATCCTTTGGCTGCGCACTGTTGCCGGCCAGATCGAGCCGCCCATCCCTGTCAATGTCACCGGTGATCAGGCCATGCGTGCCATTCACGTCCGCGTCGACGATCCGCATGATCCAGCGGTCGGACAACGGATCGTCCGGCCTCTCGAGCCAGAACACCGGACCGGGCGAGTACACCGCCCCGATATAGTCCGGATCCCCGTCTGCGTCCACGTCCAAGACTTCGCTGTGGATCGTATCCCGCTCTCCAGGCCGGAATGGCCACTTGCCGTCGATGACCACTTTCTTCCAGTCCGGTGCCACGTACAGATGAGTCTCGCCCTGCGCATCGGCGATGACGTCAGGAAGGCCGTCTCCAGTGAAGTCCGCTGCCACCGCAGTCTGCGACGCGAAACCGGTTGCGACCACGTGCCGACTCCAATCCGCGAAGGTCGCAGGCGCACCAATGGCGGTTGCAGTGAGCACGAAGAGCAGTCTGAGCATCAATCCTCCTAGGACGGCCACGTTGGCCGCGACTCGATCATATCCAAGCGATACTGCAGCGACATTCGTCCACCGTGCGTTACTTGGTGCGTCGACTCGACGGTCGATGTCGCAGCGAGGGCACGGTCAACCCGGATTGGCTGGCACCGCTGTTCGGCAATTGGCGCAAGGCCCGTTCGCGGAGCCGCGTCGGCGAGAGTCCCTACCCGCCCCCTGTCCCACTCCTATACTGGGTCTCTGTGGCGACTGCAAGGGGAGAAGCGCTAGACGTCATCGTCGTGGGTGCCGGACCGACGGGACTGGCCTGCGCCATCGAACTGCAGGAGGCCGGTCTCCGCGTAAAGACCGTCGAGAAAGGCTGCGTCGTCAACTCCCTCTACCGGTACCCCACAAACCTGACTTTCTTCACGACACCCGAACTGCTCGAGATCGGGGGAATCCCGATGACGGCCGTGCGCGAGAAGCCGACCCGTGGCGAGGCCCTCAAGTACTACCGCCGAGTGGCGAACCACTACCGACTGGATATCCACCAGTATGAGCGGGTGAACGCGATCAGCGGGTCCGACGGATCGTTCGATGTCCTCACGACGAATCGAATCGGGCGGAACCGATCGTACCGTTCCCAAAAGGTCGTTCTAGCAACGGGATTCTATGACATTCCGGTGCGCATGGGGATCGCGGGCGAGGACTTGCCGAACGTCTTCCACTACTATCGGGAACCCCATCCGTTCTATGACTGCGACGTCGCTGTGATCGGAGGAAAGAACTCGGCCGCCATCTGCGCACTCGAGTGCTACAGGGCTGGAGCTAGGGTCACGCTAATCCACCGCGAGGACGAACTGAGCTCCAAGATCAAGTACTGGATCCTGCCCGACATCACCAATCGGATCAAGGCCGGTGAGATTCGGGCGTTCTCGCGCACGCGGGTCACACGGATCGAACTTGATTCCATCCATCTGCACACGCCGGATGGACCGGCGTCGATCAAGACCGATTTCGTGCTGGCGATGACCGGCTATCAGCCAGACACAGAGTTCCTGCGCCGGCTCGGCATCATGCTGGACCCCGAGACACGCAAGCCAAGGACTGATCCCACCACCCTCGAGAGCGACCGATCAGGCGTCTATCTAGCCGGAGTGATTGTGGCCGGAATGCACACCAACGAGATATTCATCGAGAACGGCAGGTTCCATGGGGGCCAGATCGCCGAGGACATTCGCCAAAAACTGGCACATCCTCGTGCACCGGCATAGACCTGGGCCGAATTCCAGAACTCGCTGCGACTGGCACTCCAAGCAGGCCTGAGCACCCTCTCATGTCGGTGATCGGGACCGCTCGGCGGCCCCATTGCACCTGCCCAGCTGTCAGCCTGAACCGACCCTCCGCGGCACTGGATCGGCCAGAACTGCGACCGCCGAGAATCGACGTGCACCGAGGCTCAGTTCTCGACCCTAGCCGGACCGTCCGGAAACGGATCGAGCCCCTCCACGTAGGCAGGGTTCGGCTTCGGGACGACCGCATCAGTGTCCCGCAGGAATGCCTCAATCAGCCCATCCAGCTCGGCGACTAGCCGGGGGTGCGACCCGGCGAGGTCGTTGGTCTCGCCGACGTCGTCCCGAAGATTGTAGAGTTCGTAGCGATCAGTCTGTGCAGCACCGTCGGCGAAGAAACGGATGAGCTTCCAGTCACCGCGACGGACGGCAGTGCTCGGCCGCTGCATCGTTGCAGCCGTGTAATTCGGAATGTACGTGAAGATGGCCTCCCGCTCCAAAGTCTTCCCCCTGAGCGCTGGAACCATGCTGATCCCGTCAAACGCTTGTTCATGCCTGGGCGGCGTCCCCGTCATCTCAAGCAGCGTAGGGTAGAAGTCGACGCTCTGGACAATCTCGTCGCTCTTCGATCCGGGTGCGACTTGGCCAGGCCACACCACTACCAGCGGCTCCCTGACGCCTCCCTCGTAAATGGACGACTTGCCGGATCGAAGCGGCGCATTGCTCGTGACGGGGACTCCGTCGTTGAATCGATGTACCATCCCGCCGTTGTCCGAGAAGAAGACGATGATCGTGTCGTCAGCGATCCCAAGCTCGTCGATCGCGGCTACCAGAGTTCCGACGGCGTCATCGAGGCTCTCGACCATGGCGCCGTAGATCGGATTCCGCTGAGGGTAGTCCGGGATCGCCAGTCCACGGTATTTCTCAATGAGCTCGGGCTTGGCCTGAATCGGAGCGTGTACCGAAAAGCACCAATAGTTGAGGAAGAAAGGCCGGTCGCGGTTCTCACGCATGAACTTGGTGGCTTCGACCGCCATCCGGTCTTCGATGTGCTCGCCGTCTGCACCCATGTCCGGCCAGAACCGCCAGGGCCCGAGGTACCCGCCCGAGGGGCCGGGTCCCGGTGTGTGGGGGATGTCGACGTCGAAGCCTTGGGCGAGCGCATCATACGGCTCTCGACCGAGGTGCCACTTTCCGAAATGCCCGGTCACATAGCCGACCGCGCGCAACGCCTCCGCCAATGTGACGTACTCAAGGCGCAGACGGGTAACGCTATCGGCGGCCAGAGCCGGCTGACTCCGGGAGCCTCGTGGTCGAAGGCCCTTGGCCAAGGTCTCTCTTTGAAGATGTCCGCTGGCGGTCGTGATGCCGAGCCGGGCCGGGTGCAGTCCCGTCATGATGCTCGCCCTGGTCGGTGAGCAGATAGCAGCGGCAGCGTATGCGTTGGTGAAGACCATCCCGCGCTCGGCCAGCAAGTCGATGTTCGGCGTCTCGAAGAATTCGCTCCCGTACAGGCCCGTGTCCCGCCAGCCCAAGTCATCCGCGAGGATGAACACGACATTTGGCGAGCGCTCTGTCAATGCAACTGGACCGCAGGCCGAGGCGACAAGGCATAGGGCGATCAGAGCAAAGTGCAGACGTTTCCGGGCAACTGGCAGCGATGTGTGAGGGGTGTAGTGCGGTCGAAGCTCCAGCATGGCGGTGATCTCCTTTCCTGTGGCCGCTTGTGACGGATCAGGAGTCGCGGATCGTTGTCGATGGGCCAACTCCCGACAGTGGGCTGACTCAAGCTCGATTGGCAACCGCTGTAGCCGGCTCGCTCCCGTCAGTCCCAGCCCGCGAAACACACTGTCACGGACCTCGCACATGGCTGCCAGAAACTTCCCCCAACGGCCTCCACGAGCGTACCGCCACCGCCGCCCCGCCGTCCGCGAAGCGGGGCCCCACGCCTCCCGTTGGACCGCTCGTTTGGCCAGCGGTCAGGGCTTGGGAGCAACGCTCCAGTCCGAATTGACCTTCCTACCGTAGTACGGATAGTGGTCCCACATCGCGGGCTCACCCAGTGCTCGGGGATCTTTCGTCGCTGCCAAGTGTGCCATGAGCCGGTCATCGAGCTCGTGCAGCGTGTCTGCGGCCCCGGCGTCCGCCGCAATGTTTCGGAGCTGCCCCGGGTCTTCTTGCAAGTCGAACAGCTCATGCGCTGGCCTTGTCCCGAATGCCAGCTCGGCGAGCCGATCGACAGAAGGGTCGTCTCGATTCTCCATCATGAATGTCTTGGTAGGCGATGGTGCCACCTCGCCGTACGGAATGTTCCGAGCGCAATCCTTGGGATCGGGAGACCCGGATGGCCAGCGCGCGGGCTCGAAGTTGCGAATGTACAGGTGCGTCGCCGTTCGGATCGCCCGGCACGGATAGCCCTTACCGTCGCGCCTGCACCCGTCGTGGCGCTCCATTGCGATGTAGGCCGCATCCCGGGAGGTGTCGACGCGACCGCTCTTACCGGAAGTGACTACCGCGAGCAGACTACGAGCGGTGACCGCCGCCGGCTCTGGCTGCCCCGCAGCCTCCAAGAAGGTTGGAGCTAGGTCGCTAAGGCTGACGAAGTCGTTCACTGTGCGGCCGCCCGTGACTGCTTTCGGCCACCGGACGGCCAACGGCACGCGTGTCCCGTAGTCGTACAGAGTGGCCTTCGCCCGTGGAAAGGGCATCCCGTGGTCGCTTGTCACGACCACGATGGTGTTGCGAAGTTGCCCGGACTGCTCCAAGAGGGCCAGAGCCGTCCCGACGCGGCTGTCGAATCGCTCGATCTCCAGGCAGTAGTCGAGGATGTCGTTGCGGACCACGCCGTTGTTCGGTAGGTGGGGCGGGACCAAGGCGGCTGACGGGTCTTTTCCCGATTCGGCACCGGACCCAAGCTCGTAGGGCCTATGCGGATCGCTGCTGCCAAGCCAAAAGCAGAAGGGGCGACCAGCTGGCTGGTCTACGTGGAACGCTTCAAAGCTCTCGAACTTGTCGCCCGCTGGGTTGCGCGTCCGGCCACCGGGCTCGAGGCGACCTGGACCCCATCCCTTGCTGGTATGGCCAATCCTGTAGCCAGCCCGCTCGAGCAATTCCGTATACGTCGGGAACTTGCTGGGCAATGTGCTGTGGATGTTCCCCGCCTCCTCCAAGCGCCAGATCGGCTGGCCAGTTAGGATTGCACTGCGAGACGGGCCGCAGGTAGGCGCGTCGCAGTAAGCGTTCGTGAACAGCACCCCCTCCTCCGCAACCCGGTCGAACGCGGGAGTCCTGACAGTCGGGTCTCCCATCGCGCTGGTGTTCAGCCAAGACTGATCGTCGGAGATGCACAACAGTATGTTCGGGGGCTCGTTAGAATCCTCACGAGCGGCCAGCCGAGCCGACGCCGTTCCGATGGAAGCGGCCGAGAATCCCAAGAAAGTCCTTCGCGAGCACCGTCTGCTCGTTGTATTCGCCCGTGACGCGGGAAGAGAAACGGACATGACCTGCCTCTATTGTGGCTCTCATCCGTTCGGAGGGGCGACAGGGTCTGGCACTCCGAGTCGAAGATCACCAGACTGCTTGGCCAAGGAACGAAGGTGCGAGAGCCGCCAGCCCGACATTGTCGTCAATGACCGATTGAGAAGCGGACATTCCACGTCTGGCCACCGTTTGTGCCGATTGACACTGCCTCGAAGACGCACATGCATGCCACTGCACCTGAGAGCCCGACCGAAACGCGCATCGTCGTTCGCGGAAGATTCCTGCGTTCGCCAGCAGAACCAACTGTCTGCCAAACCATAGACAGCGCACACTGGTGGCTGGGTCACACAACGGACCGACCGGAAACGGTCCTTCGCATTCCTCGAAAGCCAAGTCAGCCGCCCAGCACGCTCTCACCAAGATGGGAAAAATCGAGTCCTCCCGAAGGCTGCCCAGAGCTGCCCAGACACGTAGCATCGGATCTAGGAAAGGCCGGGCAATCGAGTCCGGCGAGTCTTGGCGAGAGATTCACCCTCGATTCGCAGTGCAACCCACCTCAAAAGACTTCAATGCCGGTAGCATCGCTAGTCCAGTGCGCTTGGGCAATTCCGAGAACTATCCGCAATTGAGACTTCGGGGGCGTTGCGGCTGTGTCCAATGGAGGCAGGAGCGCCCGACGTCCGGATTGCCTCAATTGCCGCGTAACCAAATGCCTTGTTGGTGCCGAGGGCGAACGGTCTAAGCAATCTTCGACGAATAGGTCGTGTGGCGACAGGCAACCTCTCTCATCGAGTACTGTCCCGGAATTGATCGTCACTTTGCGGTAGTGAAAGCGAAGACGCTCGCCGCAGGAGGCCGGTGGAGCGGTCAAACAGCCGGACAGAGCGGCCTTCCGCAATCGTCTCTCGACGCCATCGGAACCCTCGGACTCTTCGAAGGAAGGGCTTGCTGCCACAACTCGGTACCATGCATTGCCACTTGCCGGGCTTGGGGCAGCGGCTAAACTTGCAAAGGTGCCCGAGGTATTTGTTCGTGCAGGAATCGAGCAGGAACGCCTCGACCTGATGGGAGGCCACGCCGCCACCGAGTTCGTCGCGGAAGCTGGACACGGCCTTGGCCAGCGCCTTGCGAAGCGCGTTGAGATCGCGAGTTCCGGAGAGCCACACGGCCAAATCAAGATCACCGCATTCGTGCCATAGTTCGATCCGCTTTCGGCGATACGGCTCGAAGCGAGGGACTTCCTTCCAAGGCTTGTGGGCAACCGAACCGGCGAGCGAAACGGCGACCACGTCAGGGTGCTGGCGCCAGGCCTTTACCACGAGGTCGGCGACGATCCGAAAACTGCGATACCGACGAAGCAGAATCGAATTCTGCTCCGCGATACCCGCGGGGGTGAGAGCCCTCCGCTCCTCCTGCCGCCACACCTGCTCGTAGTCCGCGAACTCAGATTCAGTCCAGTCGTCTGTCATTTCGGTCCCTTACCACGAGAGCAGTCTACACCGCTCGAGGAACTTCCTCTGTTGAATCGGAATCTCAGGCTGAGGCACATTCCCGGGTAACGGGGGGCGGGGCAGATCGTCCTCGTCCAACCGGCTGTCAGGGCGCGTGGCATCCGCTCGCTACCGCTGCCGAACGCGGCTCCGGGGCGGGTGCTCCGTCCAGACCTGGTGCCGGCCGTTGTGTCAGGACAGCGATGCGGTTCAGGCCCTGCTGCTGCGCAGTCGCGAGCACGCTCCTCAGCATGGCGAAGTCCTTGGCTCCCAGCTTGGTGCGGAACTCGACCGATCTCTTCATCTTCAGCTTCTCGATGCGCAGGTCGCGCTCGGCGGGTTGTAAACGGCACCCTGAGGTCGTGCACGAACCGCGGCAAGAACTCTTTCCCCTTGCGCAAGTGCACACGGGGTTGTGGCCCGGCCGTCGGCTCCTGTGGCCCGTCCAGCCCAGCAGCTTGGGCAGCCCCGGTGATACTCCAGCCCTTCCTGCAGCAATCGGTCGAAGCGACGCTCAATCCCCTGGATCAGCGATTTGGCAGCTTCACCCCTCGGCCCGCGCCATTGCGCTGCCAAATTGGCCCGCCTCAGCAGCTATCGCAGCTTCCCGCCCACTGCTGCTTGCCGGAGTCCACCAGCGCCTGCAGTTGGCGCAGCTGATGCGCGTCGCACGTCGCGTGCCCTTGTTGGGCGCCATCCCTCATGATCCCCTCCTAAACGACACACTCCTACTTGCCCGCAGTGGCTGCTTCAAGGTGGGCGATCTCAAATCGGTAGAAGCTGATGGCCCCGTAACGCTCGCCAGCTTCGCCCGAAGTCTCGACCGCCATCCCGATCGCACCGTCGTCCAATCGTTGGATGACAGAATAGGCTGCGAAGCCCTCATTGAATGAGACCGGGCTGACGAACGTTTCCCCCTCGTCGTAGCTCGTCCACACCGTGATGGCGCTCCGGTCGAGACCGTTCGATCCGCGTGGGCTGGAAAAGAGGATCCGATCACGGTCGTGCCCGGCCCGCGATGCAGAGTACCGGACCATCGAAGCGTCCACGGCAGTCAGAGGAATTGAGTCCGAACGGTCCGGCCCCCACGTAACGCCGCCATCGTTGCTCCTGTGGCGGCGCCGGTAGTCGCCGCCGTTCTGACGGGCGTCCAGCAGCACTGTGCCGTCGATCAGCTCGACCACTTCGTCCTCATTGGCGTCTGGACCGGGCGTTACGCTTCCGACCTGCCAGGTCTCGCCATGGTCGTCCGAGAAATACACGAACGGTCGGACATTGGCCGGCCCGTCGGGTGTTGGCGATCCGCTCCGCTTGGCGGGGACGAGCAATCGACCGTTGGCCATCTGGTCCCGGCCCTGCCAGCGAAGCTGGATTCCACCCCCCGGGCCAGGCTCAGCTTGCCGCCAGTAGAGGGCGTCCGCCGTCTCGTCCGGCTCGTCGGGGTACACCACTTGACGCCTTTCGGACCACGTCTTGCCGTGGTCGGAGCTAGATCGAACCCAGACGACTTGATTACCGTCTGCCGAATCTGGGTCTTGGCCGTGGGCCACCGTGGTCGGGCCGATGTCTGGCCATTGTCCGTAGAGCAGGAGAATCTCATCTGTCACAGCGTCCAACACAGGGGTCGGGTCCGCGTAGTCGAGCAGCGCACCATCCGGGCGGAATCCCGACTCGACCACAACCAGATCCTCCCAAGTCGCACCGCCATCCGTGCTCCGTCGCATGACCAAGTCGATGGGCGCGTTTTCGTCGCGGCGTGGGTCGCTCCCGTCGCCTCGACGCCCCTCGGCGAACAGCAAGATCGAACCGTCCGCCGCCACCACCATCCCGGGTATCCGGAAGGTGTGGTACCGATCCCTGTCGGTCTGATAGTCGCCCTTGGGCGAAACGAAGGGATGGGAGATGTAGACAGGCGCCCCCGATGGACCGCAACCCGCCAGACCCACCGCTAGCAGTGCGGACACAAGAACTCCGACAAGAACTCCTGTGAATCTCCGTTCGTACATCCGAATCCTCCCTCCACCGTGTCGCCACAGCCTCACCCATCCAGTGTTCCATGGCGCGCGTCTGTTTGGAGGCCGGGACGGTCGTCCATATGTCGGAAATCCTTCATCATGGGTACTCTACAGCGCAGCGTATTATATCTGTGTAACGCATGCCTGAAGTGCGCGGAGCCAATGTCTATTCCTGAAGATTATATTGGGAACATTCTTGCTGTTGGCGGTCAGTCTGAATGGAACTCGGACTTTCTTGCTTGTTAATGCTATTGAGAGTCAGCCTAGCTCGAGGGCGGACGGCAGCACCAGTCGCACACTGCGTACTTGCCGGCGAGCAGGATACTGGTTGGGCTCGTGTTGCCGCGGCGCCGCCACAACGAGCCCGTAGTCCCTCAGAGCTCCACCATGTGCTCTCCGAGATAGGAATACCGGAGAGCCCTGACTGACCAGAAGCAAAATTAAGGGGGGTGCGGCCTCCAGCCGCGCGGTTAAAGCGCCAGCCGTGGTGTGACGAATTCTTGCATTCTTGGCCATTCCCGGAGTGCCTCCCACGAGTGCACGTTTCTATAATGTCCCAAGACTTGCGGACCAGTCGACAGTTGTGGCCGCCGCCGTCCACATTGAATGCGCGACCGTACCCAGACTGATCTCTTTGCCTCCCCACGATCGGTGACGGCCAGACTCAGCGAACCGATGACCCTTCCAAGAACCATCCAGAACCGATCAACGCGCCCACCTGCGGTCGACGCGATCCCGTCCGGCCCTCGCTTGGGCTGCCGATTGTGGACCCTCTGGTTGGCGTTGGCCATTTTGGGAGTGTCACAGATCACCGCATCGGCGGAGGAAGTCGTCTTCAGCGGCGAGCGGTCGCAGACTTGGGACCTCCGGGCGGACGACACAGTCCAAGTCCAAGTGGGCGTCAGCACCCCTTCCGACCTACCAGACAACGCGCGCATCGCCGTGAGTTGGAGCGGCCCGCCTCCGGAGGCGCCGATCGAGCTTGCGGAGAGGGGAGACCTCATCCAAGGACCGGAGAACGGCTGGACCAAAGTCCTCCACGCGCTGGACCCTGATGTTTACGTGCTTTACCGGGCTCCAAGAAGTGGCCGGTACCAACTACGCATTCAGTCCGTGACTGCCGGGGCGGCGAAGCAAGGGGACTACCACCGAGACAACGGACTCGCGAAGCTGATCGCGGCTCCACCAGCGCGAACTCTTCCCGTGAGCGAGGTCCGGCTCCGGGTCTCGGTCGATGTGCTTCCCGAGACGGCAGAGGGCGACATCGTGCTTGAGACCGAGCCAAACAATGCGCCAGAGCAGGCCGTTCTGATCCCCTTCGCGGATGGCAGTGCTGATCAGGTCCTCCGAGTGATCGGAGGCGCTGACGAATTGGAATACTTTGACAACGCCGAATCCGGTCGATCCCCAGACGACTGGTTCCGCTTCACATATCGGGGCGACACCCCCAAACTTCTGACCGCCAACCTGCAGCTCGCGGATCCGGTGGTGAGCGCGAGGATCCGGGTCTATAAGCCGGGGGTGCCGACGCCGGAAGAGCTGGAACATCGCGAAGCGGCTCAGCGGGAGGACTTCGGCAACAGCGAGATCATCCCCTACATCCACCCGAACACGGAGGTCATTCCCGGCCCAGTCCCGGTCTACAGCCACTACGACGGTCGCGACGTCAACGAGCGCATCCACCAGCAGGACGACAATTTCCGCTCTTTCGTGACCCGCCGCATCGAGCCGGGAGGCACCTATTTCCTGCGCGTCGAAGCCAACCAACCGGGCTACGAGCTCGAGGTGCGCCTAATCGAACCTGCCCCCTTTGAGACACCGCAGCAGGCAGTCCGACAGTCCCTGTACTACCACCTTGCCGAGATTGACGCGTGGCTGATCCACCGCCCGCGGAACATCGCCGTCCATCGGCGCGTCCGTGACGGTTCAAGCCTCTTCGGCGAGAACTGCATGAGCTGCCACACGCAAAGCGGAGTCTGGGGTGTCGCGGATGCCATGCGGCATGGGTACCGCGCCGACGGCACGGTCCAGAATCACCGTCGCTTGGTCAACACGATGTACGAGAGTCTGCGACCGACCAATCATCTCGTGGACGCCGCCGTCAACACGTCGCTGGCTCCGAACGACTTGGGAGATGCCCCCGCCGGCAGCCGCGTTGCCGGCCGCAACGTAGTCCTGCACGAGCGCACGTTCCGACCGAAGCGCCTGCACTCGTACCAGCAGAGGCGCACAGCCAACTATGTGCTGCAGACCGCCGACCCGGAGGGCATCAACGCCGCGGGTAAGGGCTCAAACTTCGGCCCGAACGTGGTCTTCAAGTTTGCCGCAGAGATTTTGGAGCGGGCATGGCGCGACACCGGCGACGCCAAGTACCTTGAGGGTGTCGTTGACAAGGCCGAGAGAATCCTCGCCACCGGGGATCACCAGATGAAGGTGAGCGACGACCTCGGACACCGGATCGAGTTCTTCCATGACCTGTTGCCGCGCGAGCACCTGTCCGGGCTAGACCCAGCTTCGGAGCTTGGCAAGCGGGCCAGCGAACTGCTGCCCGCCTTCGAGAGACAAGTCGACCGCGACCTGCGCCGGCTGCTGGCCCTGCAACAGGAAGACGGGGGATGGGGATTCGACCTCGGGGTTCATGACGAGACAACCGACAGCTGGACGCGCATCGATGAGCCGGGCGATCCCGCACCCACAGCCGTCGCACTCATAGGTCTTCGGGCCGCTGGCTTCAGTCACGACAGTCCACCAATCCAGCGCGCCGTTCAGTGGCTTCTGGACAAGCAGTTCGAGTACGGGCTGTGGAACCGGTCTGCTCAGACGGGCTTCGTCACCAACGCCTATGTCATCCGCGCGTTGAGCCGACTCTTTCCAGACGAGGCTGCCGAGATCAAGCGGAGCCAATTCGAGCCGGCGGACGGCGAGACGCCACTGGCGAAGCTCTCTCGCGTTCGGGCCCTGCAGACCACCGGACGTGCCGACCTCGCCGACCTCATGATCGACGCAACCCAGGACCAGATGCCGCAAGTCCGCTACTACGGATTCCTGGGAATTGGGGGAGCCCTTGCCGCCAAGGGAGTTCCAGCCTTGGTCTCGGGGCTCTCCGACCCGGTCAAGGCGTGTCGCGAAGCGTCCTTCTGGTCACTCCGCCAGCTGTTGCTCGACGACCAGGGGTGGCCAGCGCTGCTCGCTGCGTACCGCAGTGGAGATGACCGGACAAGGCAGTCCGTGGTGCAGGCCCTAGTCATGCGCGTTGACCTCGTGGGGCCGCAGTCGAGTGTGGACCGCAACGACCTTGCGAAGCTTCTGGCCGACGCGATGTCCGACCCGTTCCCCGGAGTGCGGGCGTACGCGTTCAAGGCCGCCTGGCATCTCTGGGTGTGGAATCCCCCGCTCCGTCAGCGCATCAACCGGGCTTGGGTCAGCGCCCTTCTGCGACCAGAGCCCAGTTTCCACGCGGAGAACGCCATGCGCTATTCCACGGCGTCGCTGTTGATTGCCAACGGCCAGATCGCCAACCAAACGGGGGTCGACAACCGGGAGCAGCAGTACCGCGAGCTCGAAGACCTATACCGCATGCTGTCCTCTGTCCGCCAGAGAGAACTGGTAGGTGTCGACCTGCTTGAGAGGCGTCTCGCCGCCGTTGCCGCCACGCACTTCGAGGAGCGCGGCAACGACGGAGGCCCTGGCCAGCTCGGGTACTCAACCCCCGGGGCAACCGAACTCATCGGCGACATCCTTCTGGGAATCTACAGCAGCGAGACCGGCGACGGCACAGTGCCTTGGCGCACAATCGCCCTTCAGGGAGCGGCGAACGTAAACTATTCCCCGCTTCAGCAGCACCTGCTATCCCTCCTTCGCAGCAACGATCTCGACCAAGTCGCGGCTGCCGCGAAGGCCCTCTCCAATCCGAGCGCTCTGCGACTGCCCGCCACGCGAGAGACGATCCGGCCCCTGCTGGAAAAGCTCGACGCTTTCCTTCGCGCCGGCCAAGAGGATGCCGCAGAAGCGCTGGTCCGCTTCTTGTCCCGCGTTCGCTGGCACTTCGACGGGGACGCCCCCGACTCGGAGGCCGGGTTTTTCCGTCTCTTGGTTCCGCCGGCCCGCCGAGCGCTCGCGATTCCAGCCCCGGCAGCACGATTCATTGCGGGTCGGCCCGCTCCAGCTTCGTCCCCCGAAGAGACCATTGCGAGCAAGCGGGCCGAAATGCTTGGGAGGATTCTCGGCAATAACCCCACATTGCACCGGCGTGCGGCCTTCGACGAAATCGGGGGAGACGCCCGGTTCTGGCTGCCATCGACCGAGTGGATGCTTCGTTTCGATGCGACGGGCCCTTCAATCGAAGACGCGGTCGAAGGGGCGACCGAGGCCGAGGACCTCGAGATCCTGCGTCTCACGGGAGGGCGGACCACCCGCCAGCTCGTGCCGGACGGCCTGACCAGCCGCAATACCATTCTTTGGTGGCGCGAAGGGCTGCCCGGCAATGAGCTCGCCTTCGCGCTCACCGCACCGGAGGCGGGACCCTTCGAAATCATCGCGGCCTTCCTGCACGACCGGGAGATGGGTACGGTCCAAGCATTCCTCAACGGAAACAAGGTTGGAGATCCCACGGACTACTACCAGCCCCAGCTCACCGCTCCAGGCCCCATCTCCTTGGGCGTGCACGACTTCCGGGCCGGCCGGAACGATCTCACATTCCGAATGGTGGGGAGCAATCCGGACGCCGAGCCGAACTATATCTTCGGCCTTGACTACGTCAAGCTCGAGCCCGGGGAACGTGCCGGATCGCTGTTCACCAAGGATGAACTGGGAATCGACGTGATCGACCCTATCGTGGACGCCAAGGACAAGCTGATCCGGATGTTCACAGCATGGTTCTCTGAAGATTCTCCCGAGGAGGTCCGCAAACAGGCGATCGCCCTTGCCAACAAGACCGCCCTGCGGCGCCATCCGGAAGTCCTCAAGGCGCTCGCGGCGTGGGTAGAGAGGGAGCCCAGCCCGGTCTACCGGACACGCATCGAGAACATCCTCAACAGTGACGACAAGACGTACGGCAAGCGCCTTCGGGAACTCATCGAGGAGGACAGCAAGCAACAACAGGCGGGTGACGTGCGCCCTCTGGCGGCCACGGACGAATGGATATCCGACATCATCCACTTCCGGGACTATGTCTTTACCGAGATGGCGCGCATCAACCCCAAGGACAACCGCGCCTGCCTCTCATGCCACGGCGTGCCGGGCCGCGTGCCGACGCTGTACATAGAGGCTCCCGATGCCGCCGGGTACATCCCGCCCGATGCCCTGCTTGGGAATTATCGTCGGATGCAGCAGCGAGTCAACCTCCAGGACGTGGAGAAGAGCAAGTTCCTGCGTAAGCCGCTGAATATCCAGTCGGGTGAGGAGGATGGTCACCAAGGGGGCGTGCGCTACGACGCCTCGGACCCGGGATACGGAGTGCTCAGGGACTGGGTGCTGAAACAGGCCTCCCTGCAGAAGAGTGGCTGACTCAGGCCGTCTCCACGGCGGCCGCCTCCTGCAGCCCACGCAGCTCGATCTCCCGCTGCCGAATGACGAACTTCTGGACCTTTCCGGTGACGGTCATCGGGAATTCGGTCACGAAGCGGATGTACTCGGGCACCTTGAAGTGGGCGATCTGGCCGCGGCAGTAGTCCCTGACGTTCTCCACTGTCAGCGAGGCGCCCTCGTGCACCTGAATCCACGCCAGCACGCGCTCGCCGAAACGGGCATCCGGAACGCCGACAACGTAGACGTCCGCGATCTGAGGATGAGAGTGTAGGTATTCCTCGATTTCCCGCGGGTAGATGTTCTCGCCGCCCCGGATGATCATCTCCCGGGCTCTCCCCGTGATGCGGAAGTTGCCGTCCGGCCGCATGGTCGCCAAGTCCCCGGTGTGCAGCCAGCCGTCGCTGTCGACGGCCTTGGCGGTGTTCTCGGGATCGCTGTCGTAGCCCTTCATCACCAGATAGCCACGGGTCAGCAGTTCGCCCTGAACGCCCACTTCAACCATCTCGCCGCTCTCGGGATCGACAACCTTCACCTCCGTGCAGGGCATCGCCCGGCCCACTGTTGACGTGCGAACTTCGAGCGAGTCGTCGCAAGCGCTCTGGGTGACCGCTGGCGATGCCTCGGTCTGGCCATAGGCAATGGTCATTTCCGGGCAATGCATGTCGCGGACGACCCGCCGCATCAGTTCCACGGGGCACGGGGAGCCCGCCATGATCCCGGTGCGCAGGCTCGTGGTGTCAAAGCGGTCGAACTCGGGATGGTCCAGCACGGCCACGAACATCGTCGGCACACCGTAGACCGTCGTGCAGTGTTCCTCCTCAATGGCCGCGAGGGTGGCCAGCGGGTCGAACTGCGCCGACGGCAACACGAGGGTCGCACCGTGGACAACGGACTGTAGGGATCCAAGCACGCAGCCGAAGCAGTGGTAAAGGGGCACGGGCATGCAGAGGCAGTCATCTCGAGTCCAGCCAAGGCCCATCCCAGTCAGGTAGGCGTTGTTGACGATGTTGTGGTGAGTCAGTAGGACGCCCTTTGGCTTGCCAGTCGTGCCAGATGTGTACTGGATGTTCACTACGTCCTGGCAGTCGAGCGGACCCGGTTCCGGCTCCACACCCGCCGCGATCATCTCGTCCCACTCCCTATCCCCGAGCAGCACGGACCCCAATAGGGCGTCCGACCCCTCGGTGCGGGCTTCGGCGAGGACCTTGGA
>JAJDWM010000421.1 GCA_022825595.1 Bryobacterales bacterium
GAACCCCACAACACGAACACATCGGCATCTTCGCCGATCCGCACGTTCGACTCCAAGGTGCGCTTGACGCTCAATCATACTCTGGTCTTATTGCTCTTGTCTCACGAGTTCTTGGGTCGGCCTCGCGGTTGGCGGCGCAACACCTGCCTAGCCGCGATCCGCTCCTTCTTCGCCTATATCGCCGTGTAGGAGCCCCAGCATGCAGCTCTTGCGCAGCGTGTTCTGGCGATGCCCGCCAAGCGCTGCACCCACCGTACGGTGGATTTCCTCGAACGCGCGAGATCGAGGCCCTGTTGGAAGCTCCGGACACGCAGACGCGGGCCGGGCGTCGAGACCGTTCGCTGCTCCTCGTGGCCGTGCAGACCGGCCTGCGCGCCTCGAAACTGATCCATCTGCGTTGCCAGGATGTCCAACCCGGCCCGGGTGCCCACCTGCGCTGCCAGGGCACGGGTGCAAGCAGTAGCCCACCGGAATCGCTTTTCCCGGAAGCGGTATCGCAAGCCACCGGGGAGTCGAGCTGTTCCGATGCGCCGACACGGCACAAGCGACGAACCCGACCGGCCAGAGAATCCGCCCTGGTGCGGGTCTTGACGCGGTCTGGATCGTCTCCGCGACACCCATACCGTCCCGGTCCGGTCCACAGCGGATGAACGGAGTGCGCTACGCGTGCCTGAAGCCCATCGAGTTGTCGCCACTGCTAGGCTAATGGCGTGAGCGCGGAGCTGATCGGGATCCTTAGCGTGGGCGCAGCCCTAGGCGGCTTGGTGCTCGTGCTGCAGGCCCGGACGGACAAGCGGCTGGACGTGCTCGAAAGCGAGCTGCGGCGTCTCGGGGAACGGGTAGCGCGACTGGAGGGGCTGATCGAAGGTTCGGGCCTGTTCCGATCGCCAGAAACATCCCAAGCGGCGGGCGACTAGGCCGGCTGCGCCCGCGGCCCTTCTGGAGCCCAGCCGCCGAGGGATACTTGAGCGATTACGGAAGGCAATCTGTCATGCGCAGGAGCGCCGTCATGAGACATAGACAGATCTGTGTTGTGATCCTGGCTGTCGGTGTGCTGTTCGCGACCGTGTCTCGTGCGCAGCCGGCACCGGATTGCAAGGCCTGGAACTCGGAGGGTTTTTTTCGGGCGGCCACAGTCGAAGGCGTGACGGCGTGCGTCGCGGCTGGAGCCGACCCGATGGCACGGCAGGGTTACTCCGAACGGACTCCCCTCCACCTGGCGGCAGTGGCAATCTCGAGTCCGGAGGTGATCGGGCTACTGCTAGCCGCCGGAGCCGGCGTGGGTGCG
Source organism: Bryobacterales bacterium (assembly GCA_022825595.1). GTDB lineage: Bacteria > Acidobacteriota > Terriglobia > Bryobacterales > UBA6623 > VXMF01. The sequence continues at coordinate 1,289 of JAJDWM010000421.1, forward strand.
CGGGACGCGTTCGACGACACGCCACTGGTATCGGCACTCAGCACCGAGGCCAGCGACCCAGCCGTCATCGAGATTCTGTTGGCGGCCGGCGCGGACCCGAACATGAGCGGCTTGACGCTTCTGCATTCAGCCGTCTACGAAGCCGAGGATGCGACGGTGCTCAAGATGCTAATAGAAGCCGGTGCGGAACTGCAAGGGCGCACCATGAGGACGCCTCACTCGACTGGCGGCAGGACGCCACTGCACACTGCGGTTGGATCCGCCGCGGATCCGGCGGCAATCGCGGCTCTGCTGGAGGCCGGTGCCGATGTGGGTGCGCGTGACGGTGACGGCTGGGAGCCGCTGCACATGGCGTACTGGCATGGGGCGAGGAAGGAAGGGGCCGAGATGCTGCTGGCAGCTGGCGCGGATGTCAATGTCAGGACGGGCGGCGACCTCACGCCACTTGGGCGAGCAGAAGAAGCTGCTCGAGAGCGTCTTGGATCCAAACCGAAGTTCGAGTCAGTGGACTGAGACAGGAGAAACGAGACCGGAGGATCGATGACAGTTGCGGAAGGGATCGCTAGCATCTTGCTTTGGTCCACAAACGTTGCGTTGGCGTGTGCGCTCATCTCTTGGTGTCGCCGCAAGTATCGCGTTGATGCATTGCGACACCGCCTCTTCGTTTGTAGAGACCAACTGTTCAGCCTCGCCTTGGATGGAGCTTTGGATTTCAACGATCCAGCGTATGTGATGCTGCGGCGAAAGATCAACAACATGATCCGCCTTGCCCATAAGGTCAACTTGGTGCGAGCGGTTGTGTTGGTGCGGCTCTGCCGAGGTGCCGCATTCGACCGGCGAAACGAAATCCTCCGTCGAGAATGGGATAGTGCCGTTTCAGCGCTCCCCAACGAGGGCGTTCGGCACCAGGTTCGAGCAATCCATGAATCGATGCTGGTCGAGGTTGTGAAGCACACGACTATCGGCTGGTGCTGGTGGATTTGCTTGGCCGTTAAATCGCGGCTTTCGGGACGCCCAAGCAAAAACCCCGAGCAGTTGGTGCAGATGGGTAGCCTTGTGGAGATCGAGGCGCGTCGCGTCGAGGAAGCTAGAGAGGAGTCTAGCCTCTTGCCGGCTGTTGCATGAAGTCGGCAAGAGAGAGGGCAGGCACATTCTTTGGAGTGTGCTTGATCCTGCCCCCCTATTCCGACCGGGACGACCACAACGGCACAGCGCTGGCGTCTCTTCAAGATATTGTGCCATTCCCATTGGCCTCATACAGGATGTTGTCCGCATCAGGCATCCGACGGCCGGACCGACTCCTTGACCGCTGAACTTGACTCATCGCAACTGGCCTCTCCGGACTCCTCTTCGCTCTCAAACAGGCTCGGCTGGCTGTTGGCCGGCAACCGTATCCGCAGCCCGCGCCTACGGCCCTTGCAGATTGTGACCGCATCCAGCTCGCCACACCGGATCCATTCCAGCACGGTCGGACGGGGCACACCCAAGCGGGCCATCGCAACGATCATCGGCACTTAGCCCGGCGGGGCCTCGGCCACGAAGCGCTCGCGCACCTCGCACGCGCGGATCTTCCACGGGGCTCGCAGCGTGACCTGCTCTTCGGCCAGGAAGCCTTCGTTGAGCATGCGGTGGATCGTCGACGGGGCCACTCCCAGCTGCTTGGCCGCCTGCCGCACATTGACGACCTCACCGTCGGGAGTGTGCTCAGGCGGCCGGCGTCGGCCAGGTCCCAAACCTGCGGGGCCGCCTCACTCCAATCTTGGACGAGTTGGATCGCAGCATGTACCTGTACGCAACCGACATCAGCATGGACGGCGACAAGGAACAGCCCGTCTGCTATCGGCTGCGCGAGCCGCTACGCCTCACAGACGAATCTGGCACTCGCCAGATGGTGCCGTTCACAGAGATGGTAGGCCGCTTGGCCCGGTTGGAGCACTGGCCTGCCACTAGTCACAAGACACAGAGGAGCGATCCCAACACGTGCGGGACTCAAACTTCGTCGCCAGCATCGACAATTAACTTAGGAGTAACTGCGCCGCCGCACAGGGCCACCGCCACTCCGAGCTCACTCAGAACAACAGATCATCCAATCTGCTCGCGTTGATGTACGAACCGAGGTCTCGCGGTCAGTCTTGCCGGGAATCGCTGACCGCGCCTTCCAAGGCTCGCCATGTGGTTGATGCCCTATCATCTGCGAACAGTGCAAGGTAGGTCGGCATCCCTGCCTGCTGTGGGCAGTGGTCGCAGCCCGTTCGTGCCTGGCTGGGGCAAACTCCCGCCTTACCTAGCCGGCCGTCAGGTAGAACAGTCGGTGATCGGCGAATTCTTGGACGTGCTTGCCGAGAGACGCGCGCCCGATGGCGGCGTCATTCTCTACGGGCCGCGGGGTAACGGGAAGACAGCTCTCCTGAGGTGGGCCAGGGTCGAGGCGGAGGCGAGGGGCATCAACGTGCTGCCCTTCTCCGCCGCGGGAATCCGGACGAAGGAATCGCTGGCGAACCAACTGTGCCGCGCCCCGAGCTGGCTGAGGACGCTGAGGAGAGTCTCGGTGGGCGCCATCGGCGCAAAGTCTCGCGATGGGAACTCACGGCCTGTAACCGACGTCCTCGTTCGGAGGGCGCACAAGACTTCACTCCTCGTCACCATCGACGAGGCACACGTTCTCGCCCCGGGACCAGGCCAAGCGATGCTCAGTGCCGTTCAAGACACACAGGGAATGGGCTTGGCAGTACTTCTAATCCTCGCTGGGACGCCGCATCTGCCTCGCCATCTCGGCACCATGGATGCGCCGTTCTGGGATAGGAGTGAGCGGCTGCCCATCGGTCGCCTCCGGCGTGATGCCGCCGCTCAGGCTATTCGGATCCCTTTGGAGGAGCACGGCCGTGCAATGGAGGATGAGGCCTTAGCGCAAGTGGTCGAGGAGAGTCACGGATATCCCTATTTCCTCCAGATCTGGGGGAAGCTGCTGTGGCAGGGCAGCCTAGACCCCTCTCGGCCCCTGTCAGTTGCCGACGTTGACCGCGTACGCAAATTGTTCAAGCGGAAGCGCGATTTGTTCTACCTCGACCGACATGCCGAATTAAAGGAACGGGGCTTGGCGACAGTGGCGGCCCAAGTGTCAAAATCCTTCTCGGGAGCCCCGATGCGACCAACGGACGAAATTGAGGAGACTGTCCGGTCCTCATTGGAGATTCAGGGCCGGCCAGCGGACCGTTCATCAGTGACCACGGCTTGTCGACGTCTCTATGAGCTGGGCTACATCTGGTCGGTCACCGACCAGTCCCGCCATTGCTACGAGCCGGGGATCCCAAGCTTGATGGCATTCGTGTCACGATCCGAGTGTGCCAGCGACCGGACGGCCACCCCTTAACGCTGCGTCTGTCTGGACACAGCAACTGCATGGCTTGCGCGGAGGTCGCCTCTCCCGGTGCGAAGATGAACATCCGCTGGACGACATGAACTCGTCGTGCGGCTAAGTGCCGATCGACGATCGCCTGTCTTCATGGCGGTATTGGAACCTAATCGCTGTTCC
>JAJDWM010000477.1 GCA_022825595.1 Bryobacterales bacterium
ACCCGGACTCGCGCGGGAACGAGGGCACGACCGTCGTCGCGGGCGACTTCGAAGTTCCGCTGGGGGGAGTCACTGCCCTCATGCTGGCTGCGGCGAAGGGATCCCTGCCGTCCGTCGCCGCACTGTTGGACGCCGGCGCAAGCGTTCGCCACTCCGCGGTGGACGGAAGGACCGCTCTCATGTTCGCGGCGGCTAACGGTCACACGCCCGTTGTCCGGGCGCTGGTTGCCGCCGGCGCTGCTATCGATACGACCGATTCCATCGGCGAGACGGCGCTGGTGCAGGCCGCGCTGTTGGGACGGTCGGAGACTGTCGAGGCCCTCCGTACGCTCGGCGCCCGGACCACGCCGCGCGAAGATCTGCTCTTCGCGGCGCGAGTGGGCCGGGCGGACGAGGCCCGGTCTGCCCAGTCCAGAGGGGCGGACGCCAACGCGGCGGACAGCAGGGGCCTGACGGCACTGATGATCGCCGCGCTCCACGGCCACGGGACCGTCGTCAGCCTCCTGATCGAGGGTGGCGCAGCCGTTGACAGGCGCAGCAAACGGGGCGTGCCGATAGCCGTGCAGAGCGGCACGGTTGAGGGAGGTGGTGTCACCGCGCTCATGCTTGCCTCGACAGAGGGCCACTTGCAGATCGTCAATGCACTCTTGGATGCCGGGGCCGACACAGGACTGGCGAGCTACGTAGGCTGGACGCCGCTGCTGATGGCTGCTTGGGAAGGGCAGACGTCGGTGGTCCGCACTCTGCTCGCAGCGGGAGCCGATCCCAACGTGCGGGGGGAGGGAGGCAGGACGCCGCTGCTCCTCGCCGCTGCCAAGGGACTGCCGACCATGGTCCAGATCCTTGCCGAGGCCGGCTCGGACCCGGACGCCCAATCAGACGATGGCGCCACCGCCGCGATGATCGCGGTCTCGCAAGGGGACCACGCCATGCTGCGCCGGCTGCTCGCAGCCGGAGCCAAGGCGGATACGCGGTCACCCGACGGCAGGACGGCGCTGATGCTGGCTGCCGGCAGGGGGGACGTCACAGCGCTTGAGATCCTCACCTCGGCCGGCGCCGAGACAGGGGCCCGGATGCGGGACGGCCGGACGGCCCTGATGCTGGCCGCGGCCGGCGGGCAGACCGGCGCGATCCAGTTCCTGCTCGACCGTGGCGCCGATGCGGGTCAGACCGACGGGCAGGGCCACACCGCTCTGGCCCACGCCGCCACAGCTGGCTTCGACGAGGCGGCCCTGCTGCTGGAAGGGGCAGGCGCGGTCGAAGACCTCGACGAATTGCTGAGGATCGTGGCCGCTACGGGCCGGTCAACGAGGATCGCGGCCTTGGTCGAGGCTGGAGCCCGGATCGACGGTCGGGACGCGGCCGGCAACAGCCCCCTCACTCTCGCGGCCACCAACGGCCACGCTTCCACGGTCGCCGAACTGCTGGTCCGAGGAGCGGACCCAAATGAGGAGACCGCAGACGGCGGGACTCCCCTGATGCTCGCTGCCGGCCTAAACCACCGCGAGGTCGCGGCTGTCCTGCTTCAGGGCGGCGCCCGTCCGGATGCCCGCACAGCTGATGGCAGGACGGCGCTGATGATGGCTTGCTTCAAGGGACACTCGACAGCCGCAGCGACCCTTCTGGAACATGGAGCGCGCCCTGACATGGTCGACGGCGAAGGCGGATCGTCGCTGATGTTCGCTGCGGCCGAAGGGCACGCGGAGACGATCGAGCTGCTCTTGGCGTCCGGAGCCGACCCGAACCGGAGCCGACCCGACGGGGTCACGCCGCTCATGCTCGCTTCGGCTGCCGGGACACTTGCCGGCGTACGGCATATCGCCGACGCCGGTGCGGACGTGGACGCTGCGGACTCGCGGGGTTTCACCGCCCTGCTGGTGGCGGCGACCCGGGGAGAGACCTTGGTGGTTCAAGAGATGCTGCGACGAGGAGCGGACCGTAGTGCGCGCAACGCCGACGGGCTCTCGGCGATCGACATCGCAAGGGCGAAGGGGTTCTCTATGATCGAGACCCTCCTGAGCACGGGACCCTGACGTGCCCTGACTTCAGCGGGACACTCCAACGGTGCTAGTGCTCCGTACCGGTCGGCGGCGAATTGATCCGCAGGCTTGCGCAGGACGGCGCCCGGATGTCGGATGGGTCACAGTTCCTGCGTGCGAACTACGCCCCGACCCTCCTCGATGTGGACGAGGCGGTCCGCGGGGATGTCCCTGATCTGCTCCGTCTCACCGCTTGGCCAGCGGACCGTGAGCTTGTCGGCCTTGGTTGCTTGGCCAAGGCCAAAGTGGAGCCTCAGGTCATTGACCGAGTAGTAGCTGGTCTGGCTTTGGACCTCTTGCGTCAGCTGCCGCTCCCCTAGGTTCAAGACCACCCGCGCCCCGATCGCGGTCCGGTTGGACCGGACACCGATGAGCTTGACCTTGAGCCAGTGGTTGCCCGTCGAGACATCGGCGCGAATCAGCGACGGGGGCTCATTCATGTTCATGACAAGGATGTCCATGTCCCCGTCGTTGTCAAAGTCTCCGAATGCGCAGCCACGGCTGGAGTGCGGGGTTGTCAGTCCAGGCCCGCATTCGTCGGTGATGTTCGCGAAAGTGCCGTCGCGAAGGTTTCGGAACAGGAACCGCGGCCCGCGGTAGGGGTAGCGGGGATTGAATCGCTCCACGCGCGGGAACAGGTTGCCGACCGAGTAGAAGAGGTCCGGCCAGCCGTCGTTGTCGAAGTCGACGAGCCCCGTGCCCCACTGGATGTGCTGCGTGACCTCGTGCAGGCCAGCCGCCACCGACATGTCGGCGAACGTTCCGTTGCCGAAGTTCCGGTAAAGCGCCGGCATTTCGTCCGCGAACAGGGTCTTGACAATGTCCAGCCTGCCGTCGCCGTCGTAGTCCCCTGTGGCCAGGCCCATTCCAGCCTGCTCCCGGCCGTCTTCGCTGTAGGCCACGCCGCCCTCGACGGCGATGTCGGTGAACGTGCCGTCTCGGTTGTTCCGGTACAGGATGCTCGGCGTGGAGTCGCAGGCGACGTAGATGTCCGGCCAGCCATCGTCGTCGACGTCCGTCACGATCGCTGTCATGCCGTAGTACCCGTTTGGGGTGTGGATCCCGGCCTCTTCGCTGATGTCCGAGAACGTGCCGTCGCCGTTGTTGCGGTAGAGGTAGTTCTTGGTTCCTTGCATGCCGCGCGGGCCGCAGAAGACAGGCACGCCCTTCCACTCGCAGTTGTTGCCCTGGCCGGGAAGCGGCAGCTTGGCGAGGTCCACTTCGACGTAGTTCGAGACGAACAGGTCCAAGTGGCCGTCCCGGTCGAAGTCGATGAAGGTGGCGCCCGCGTTCCAACGGTCCGGCAAATCTCCCAAGCCCGCATCCTTAGTGACGTCCGAGAACGTGCCGTCGCCGTTGTTGCGGTAGAGGACGTTCTGGCCCCAGTACGTGACGAACAGGTCGTCGTTGCCGTCATTGTCGAAGTCCCCTATGCAGACGCTGTTCGCCCAGCCCGAGCGGGTCAGGCCGGCCTCCGCGGTGACGTCGGAAAACGTGCCGTCGCGGTTGTTCCTGTACAGGTGGTTCGTCGGAGCAATCCCTCCCGGCACGCCATCGAGGCGCGTCCCATTGAGGACAAACAGGTCCGGCCAGCCGTCGTTGTCGTAGTCGTAGAAGGCGACGCCGCAGCCGTTGGCTTCGACGATGTAGCGGACTTGCTCAGGGTTTCCGTAGTAGACCGTGTCGGTCAGGCCGGCCTCGCTGGCCATGTCCGCAAAGCGGACGCCGTACGGCTCGCTGGGCCCGGCGACAGGCGTGCCCGGCAGAACACGGGCTCCTGGTAGGCACACGCCGGCCCCGGCGCCCAACCGCAGGAATTGCCGCCTGTCCAAGATCATGCTCATTGTGAAGAAGCGGCGGCCCTCCGGAGAACGCTCCCCCTCATCTGGTGGCCCCTTGAGGAAGTGGCCTCCACATGGCTGAGAGCCCGTGCGGGGCGTGCTCGGCCATGCCCCAACGCGCCGCGTGGTGGTAGGCGGCAGCGACGAGTCCCCGACAAGTACAGTCGCAGCGAGACCGGCTCGGGTATCGGATCACCTGGCTTGGCCAGCACGTCAAAGCAGCCACAGTCATGTTAGTCTGCGCCGTTCGGAACTTGTGTGGACGAGTGCCGCCAAGCTCGGGGAACCGGCCGCTCACTGACCGCGGCCCCCGATTGGTGCTGGGCGGGCGCGCCTTGACGGTCTTTAGGCCATTGCCACGGCTGGCATGGCGCGGGACAGCAGTGGGCGAAACGTCGCTTCGGTAGCCGTTCACGGTCCAGGACCCACCGGTTCTGAAACGCCCTCTTGGTCACCGGGAGGTGATGGCGGTGCTGGTTGCCTTTGGCCATGCCGGAGGATTGGCGACGGCTGGCGCAGGGTTGCGCGCATAGCCGGTCCAGGCCATCGCGGGAGAGACCGCCGATTCCACCCCGCAGGGGGGGCGAAGAGGCATGCTCGCAGCCGCACGGTCCGCAGCGTTCGAAAGCGGTCGAAGTCGCGGTCTTCGGTCAGCAGGCAGGAGACGCCATGCTCCCTGCAGACCGCCACGACCTGGGCATCGAAGACCAGATTTCCGACCGTGCCGCCATCGCGGACGCTCCCCATGAGCAGGCGCCCGTACCCCGCTCCCGGACTGAGACGGGTAGCGCTCGGCTACGACAGCACGCGGGCCGCAGCTTCGCATGCTTCTTCGGCTGAGTGCGGCGGATTGAAGAGCCTTGGGTGGGTGATGACCCGCATGAACTCGCCCTCGCAAAAGACCGGGATCCCCCAGCGGGCCGGAGACCCCGCAAGCTCGCTCAGGCGAGCGCGCGCGGCTCCGAGGAGAGGCAGTTCAGCGCGGTGGGCGTAGACGAGGATGTTGGTGTCAACGGCCGTCAACTCCGACCCTCCATGGTCTCGTAGAGCGCGTCGCGATCGTTGACGGTAACGCCCGGTACAGGCCGTCCGCGCTTGACCTGCAATTGCAGCCGAAAGTCGGATTGGCCACAGGAGGGCGATGCCAAGTGATCACGCGAGGCCGTCTCGACTAGGCCTGCGAGCGTCTGTCCGGTCTCGGCTGTGCGCAGTTTTTCGGCCCGCAGGATCTGTTTGCCAATGTTCACTGTCGTCTTGATATGTGCCCCCTCACAGACCGTACCAGCTTTCTAGCCTGTTGCGGTGGGGACTATCGTGCCCGTAGGGCTTCCTAGGGTGTACGACCTCATCTTGATATGAAGGTGAGGGAGCGGTTGTAGGCCACGGAGTCGGCTGGCCGATCGGTGGCTATGGTCGGCTAGGCCGCTGTCAGATGCACCCGGACTAGTTTCGCCAACACGCTGAGCTCCGACCACACAGATATCTGCCTTTCTAAGGACGACGGCTCGTCTAGTGCTGTGTACGCCAGCAGGAGTGCACGAGAACCGAATGCCCAGCACCGCCGACGCCCCCGTCCGCCGCGACGGAATGCGCCAGAAGATCGTTACCATCGCGGACCTTGGG
>JAJDWM010000380.1 GCA_022825595.1 Bryobacterales bacterium
TCACCGTCCCCAGTTGCAAACTCAACTAGAAGATCCACACAGCTCTGTATGTAGGTGAGAGCCTCATCCCTCGTCCCGGGATGCCAAGAAGCGAGTGTGGGGCGCGAGCCATGCGTCTCAGAACCCACCGAACGCGAGAAGTGATGCGTGGCCGACCCTTTGATCAAGGCATCGACGACGATTGCTTGCTGCATCGGATCATTGGACTGTGCAACATCTAGCAGGAACAACAGTCTCGCGGGTCCGTCGGCGGCAGTGTTGCCAAGAATGACTGGAAAGAGCGCTACGAACTGGCCAGTGGCGTTGTTACCGTACACCTCGTTCTCCGCGAGAGCCAGGCGCAAGAGGAGGTGGGCACCTTGTTCGAAGCTATCCGGGTCGAAGGCAATTTTTTCAAGAGCCCAGACAAGATGCCGACGAACATCACCCCGAACCGTATCCAAATCAGGGAAGTGCCTAAGCGAACGCTCAATTCGTTCAGCTACGAGGGACGTATCAATCTCAGCCAAGGCGGAGAGAACCTCCGTGTGGCTTGGCTGGACGACGCCTTCGATGCCATCGAAAGGACCCCCGTCGAGGCAAACGCGTTTGACCACTTGTGGTGCGATTTCAGTCGTGTTGAGGAGGGCAAGCTGCTTGGCCGCACCCACCTTTAGGTCGGGGCTCGCATCGCCACCTAGAACCGCCTCCCACTCTTCCGGACTCCAATCTCGCCACTTGTATTCGGCCAAGTGCAAGGCAATCGGACGAGGCTGCAAGGTCACGCACCTACCGCGGCGCCGGGCGACCCCACGGTCGATCAGTTGGTTGAAACCATTCCGGAGGTCAGGGGCAGAGAGGCTTCGACCTCGGGCCGCCACCTCGGCAAGCTGATCACCGTCCGGATGATCAACTTTTACCAAAGGGAATACGGCGAGAAGCCGCGCCGATTCTTGCAACAAATCGCGGTCATGCAAGCGTCGCCCGACAATGAATGCCTCGACGAGGTGATCTTCGGTGGCATGAGCGACGGGCCTCGACGTAGTCCAGGCCTGCGCAACAAGATGGGCGATCTTGGGGAAGCCTCTGGAAAAGTGTGCGAGACGGCGAAAATCCTCCGAAGGTAGTCCAGGGCACACCGAGGTGATGATGGCCTCGGTTACGGACGACGGTGCCTCGGGGATCTTGATGACGATCTCATGGTCCGTCACTTCGACGGTGGCCCCCTCCCGCGCATCAGACGGGATGTCATCGTCGATAGTGATGAGTGAAAGTAAACCTGCCTGCCGCTGCACCATCCCAGACAGGGTTCGATGCGTCTCGGGAGGGCATCGGTCAACAACCACAACAGCCCGCTGCCGATTCTCTCCGAGCGCTTGGACGACCCTGTTGACGGCGAGATCGCCCACCTCGGATTCGTCCGCGTAGAGTACGAGATCAGCCAAGGAATATCCGAGGCGTGCGTCTTGTTCAGACGGCCCGACGGCTTCAAGGATAAGGCGAGACTTGCCAATCCCGGATGGCCCAACCACCCGAACGACCCGGCGGGGTTCGGAGGCCCGCTCCCGGACCGGCTCGCGTAAACTAACGAGACGCTCATCCTCAGCCCATGGGGAGGTGTCATGCTCGGCACGGCTCGCCCATTGGGTCCAGGAACAGAAAGGGCCAATAATTCCTGGCTGCTTCCGCTGTTTCACCCAAGCGGCAACAGAGGGGTAACGATTCACCCAAGCAGCAACCTGATCAGCATCCCAGAAGTCCACTTGGTCATCATGAAAATCCTTGCCGGCCTCGCGAAGTTCCGCGCGAACGCGATTCTCTCTACGGTCGATTTGCTGCTGAGTGTAAGAGTGAGCACAGAGCATGATGTAGTGGCCACCCGCCGCAAGTGCAGAGCGTACCATCGGCTTCACCTGACCGTTTCGGCTCACGACGTCATGCGCTGCCATAGCAGGCGCGACCTGTCCCGCCTTCACCTGGAACTGGACGAACCGGGAGGGAAGGAAGGGGGTACGGGGAGGACCTCCCGTCCACTCGATGCGCCCGTCCTCGCCGCCGTCAGGTGTCGTGATGCTGCCCGCCACGTGAATTCCGTGCTCGGGCAAGCCATGCGCCTGGGCCTCAGCACTGAGCAGTCTCCGCAGAAGCACCGGAAACGTTCGTTCGGTTAGGAGTGCAACGTCCTCACCTGTCACTTCGAAGGGGAGAGCTTCACCAGCAGGAACAGAGGAAAGCTGGCCGCCCCTTAGCGAGGCGACGGCATCCGGGCTCGCTTCTAGCACGCGCAACAGCCTGACGATGGAGGCCCTTGGCTTGATTGTCCCCGCCTCGTACTTGGTGAAAGCGCGCGGGCCACCACCTATCAGCTCCCCAGCCTCTACTTGGGAGAGCCCGAGTCCCTCTCGGATTGCGCGGATCTCGTCCGGCTCGATCATGGTTTCCGCAGACCCCATCTCTTGACCCCCCTTTGTGGTAGTGTCATTACGTTTGTGACCACAATGGTATAGCAGTTACAGATAGATTGTAAAGGGGATATTGCGCGGACAGCCCGAGAGACGCTTCGCAGGGGTGTAACAACGAGCCGGTGTGGACCGGCATTGCGACCTCGATGTAGGCCGGTCGCTATGGGCAAACGGGTAGCGAAGGGAGAAACGGTGAACACGACACATTTTGATGGCCATCACGGTAAACCAAAGGAAGGTAACGAGAAAAAGAGGACGACGGTGTGGCGACCGAAATCGCAACAGAACGCTAAGGCGTTGCGTTCTTTCAGGGACACCATGGACGACTTACGTGACGTCCTCGAATTTCGGCCTGGCACGTCGTGGTCGACGGACTACATCCGGTATGCGGGCCGGCGGTTGTCGGTTGAGCTTCGCAAGCTGCTATTGGACGGTGCACCGTTGGTGCACCGCGTACTACAGAAGCCGAGATTCCAGCCCCTACGCGACAGGGGTAGCTTGACGGGCGACATCTACGAGAATTCCTCCACGATTCGAGTCGCCCCGGGGACTGAAGACGGATCGCGCTTGGAGCATCTCGCAGAACACACGTGGGGCATCACGGTCCATCCCTTACACGGGCTACGGTTCGATTCACCGACGGGTCTGTGGCTCTGCGAATCGTTGTTCGACGCGCAGGCAGAACCATTGACGCTGGGAACCTGGGTGAATCAGAGGCTGTTTCAGGTAGACCAGCGCTCGTACACGTTGGGCGATGCGATCAAGTTCGTTGCCAACAGAGAGGCCGTCCACGTCGACCTCGGCAGGGATGAACATACGCGGGACATGGAGCGAGTCCACTTCGGACACACTACGTACCCACACTTAGTCACGTGGCTGGTCGCGTCTTACCTGCTGGACCAGTACCGGGCCAGCCGCACGGAAAACGGCGAGCAATGGGGACAGTTTCCGGACATGCGTCGTGAAGCCGTCTCGGAGTACAAGATCATCTCTGGAGGGGAATTCGAGGCAGCAGACATTGACCCGTTGGGATTCCCCGGAGAGTTCCATGAAACTGGCATCCAGATCCCTCAACCCGGTCGAGTCTGGAATCCGGTCCAGATACGGGAACACGCGACTGTGTGTCCATGAAACCTACCCTTGAGAGGCAGGAGACTAGATGGCCCGGCTGCCGTCCCAAAGTATTGGGCAGCAGCTCAGTGATGCCGGTCCGGTCTCTTTACGGATGCACATCCTGCAGAAGCAACTCGTCCGGGATCTCGAAGCCAATGCCCTGTTCGCGAGCCCGCTGGTAGGCGACCCAGGCCGGGATGTACTGCAGGCCGAGGCCACTGGAGGGGCCGGTGCCGACGCCACCGAAGAGGGTGATGTCGTCGTCGTTGGTGCGTCCCTGATCGAGGCCTTCGACGATCTCACCCAGGAACTTGAGCTTGTGGTTCCACTGCGGCTTCCAGCGTTCCAGCCATAGCTGGTCGGGCGGGGTCTCGCCGGTCTTCATGTGCCAGATGGTGGCCGGTTCGCGGGCGCGCGCGGTGATGGTGTCGGCGGTCTCGTGGGTAAGGTCGTCGAGCTCTCCGACCTGGAGCGAGCCGACGTAGTGGCCGGGCTTCAGCATGGCGCCGTCGAACACCGGCTCGTAGGAATTGGTGGCGCAGGCGATGATGTCGGCGCCCTCCACCGCCTCCTCGGTGCTCGCCACCGGGATCAGCTTGGCGGAGACCCGCCCCTCCATGGCCTCGCACAGCCCGAGCTTGTGCTCCTCTGTCGGGCAGTAGACCCGGATCTCCCGGATCGGCCGCACCGCGCAATGCCCGATCACCTGGGTCGGTGCCAGCCATCCCGCGCCGAGGAGCGCCATCACCTCGCTGTCGGCACGGCTGAGATACTTGGCGGCGATGCCGCTGGTGGCGCCGATCATGGTGCGGTTGAGCACCGCGTCCTGAAACATCGCCAGCGGCGCGTGGTCCTCGATGCTGAACATGATGATCAGGCCCGAGAATTTCCCTGCCGGATTGGGGATCTGGTAACGCCGGGGGAAACCCTTCACCACCTTGCGCGACAGGTGTTCCGAGGTCATCCTAATCAAATGCACTCCGAAGCGCGGCACCGAGGCATCCATGCAAGAGTAGAGATAGAACTCGCCGTCGCCCAGGCCGGTATAGTTGAGCGTGCGCGGACGGCTCGACAGCCGTCCGGCGCCAAGATCGGCGAAGGTAGGCTCCAGCACCTCGATGGCGTCCTCGACGGTGACGAGCCGCTCCACTTCCTCGTTGGTCAGGAACAGCGCCATGGTTTCCCGGCCTATCCAACCGCCCGAGGAAAGACAAGGCACAAATTGGTAGACATGGGAGTCGGAAGGTAGCGCCCATGGCGGAAGACGCGACGACAGCATTGTTCTTCGAGTTGTTCAGCGGTTTGCCGCAACAGGGACCCGGCGATGCCGCCAGCACGATCCGGGCGCTCTCCCTTGTTCCCGACGTCGGACCCGAGACCCGTATTCTCGACATCGGCTGCGGAACCGGCCGCCAGACGCGGGTACTGGCGCAGAACACCCGTGCCCGCATCATCGCCATCGACATCCATCCGCCGTTCGTCGACGAGCTGAACCGGGAGACCCGCCGGATCGGCCTCACTGAGCGCGTGACGGCTCGTGTCGCCGACATGCAAGGCCTCGATTTCCCGAACGCGTCGTTCGACCTAATCTGGTGCGAGGGTGCCATCTACATCGCGGGTGTCGAGGCCGCCCTGCGCGACTGGCGCCGCCTGCTCGCGAACGACGGGCATGTAGCCTTCACTGAAGTCTGCTGGACGAAGCCTGACCCGCCGCCGGAGTGCGTCTCGTTCTGGGAACAGGAATACCCCGCGATACGGGACGAAGCCGCCCTGCTCACCGCCATCGCCGCGTGCGGGTACGAAACCGTCGGACACTTCATGCTGTCGCGGGCGGCATGGTGGGACGACTATTACCGTCCGCTCGAACAGAACGTGACGGCTTTCCCGGCGCGCCACCGCGGGCGTGTCGAGGCGGAGGAATTGGCGGACCAATGCCGGCGCGAGATCGACGTCTGGAAGGCCTATTCGGACTACTACAGCTATGGGTTTTTCGTGGCGCGCGCCCGGTGACGCACGGGTTGGATCCGGGTCATACCAAACTCTCAAATTCGCGCACGGCGCGTGATTTACGTTGTCGATATTCCTGGTTTTGCTCTCCTTCAACAAGGTCCTCCAAATGGCCTACCAGAAATTTCATTATGCGATCTTTATTGCAATCCCTGTTAGCAGCACAGTGTTCCGAAAGTGATGTCGCCAACTCCTTGGCTGTCGACGCTTTGGCGCCATATTTATCTACCAAGTCTGCTATCGCCCTTTCGACAAAAGCCGGTTCGTAACCCCATTCGTCAGCGTAGTAAGAAGTAATGCAAGTCCTTTCTTCGCCGCTAACTTCCCTGTCGTCAGACCTTGCCATCCAGATACTGAGGGGCAACATCAACCCCAACAGGTGATCAGCCATTACGTCCAGCGGCGTGTTGATGTATTTGGGAATCTGGATCACCCCGTCATCCCTTATCGTATCGATCAGACGCCTTAAGCCGTAATAGGCACCTCCGGCGAGGGCACCGCCGGCCAGTACCCACCCTACTGGCGTCGCAGCAGCAGCGCCAAAGCCCAGCGCGGCGAGCAGCCCGGACGATGGGAAAAACGTCGTAGCGACAATCGAACTTGACGTGATGAGCGCTCCACCGGAAGCAGCGCCTGCTACGCCCAAGAACCTTTCCAGGTTCCCCGCCAGTTTCAAGAACTGGTACGCATCCTCTCCAAGACCAAGCCTCTCCTTGAACCTCCAATCATTCGCAAGGATTGCTTCGGGCTCTCCCATCATCTCGTTCATCATATCCTTACCTCTGCGGTTCGACCCCTCATGCCACCGCCTTCAAGGCTTCGAAGGGCTGGATTGCCTCCTGGGCTTCGCGGAAGATAGGCTCATTCTCGAAGCGTTTCAGATAATCGTTTGTGTGGAGACGGTTGTCAGGTTGCTCGCCCTTCGACGTGGTGTCCTTCTTGCGGCCTTCCAGGAAATCCTTTGCGAGAGCGAACCCAAGGTCCATCGCCGTCATAAGGGGAACAAGTATCGGTGCCAACCAGGGAGCAACACCAAGAAGAAGAGCGCCAACCAAGCGTGTCACGAGGGCGAAAGTGAAATTTGGGTATCGCTTGACGAGATCGAACACAATTTCAAGAATTCGTCTCCCGATGTTCAGCACGGTGTTTCCCATTTTGATGGTTGCGCTCATGAACGAGGCGAGCAACACCTTGACATCGGCCGAAATTGCCAGATTGTCGATTTGTTGTTCCAGTTGTTTCTTGGAGAGTCTGGGTCTGGCGTCACGAACAAGCTGTTCGAATTCCTTGGGCGACATTTCCAGGGCGAAACTCTCGCCAGTTTCGGGGTTAACAGCTTCAATCTTCATTGACGCCTCCAGAAAACAGGGGGTGTGTGGGAATCCAGCAGCGTTGAATTCTCGCAATATATCCAGCAGAAATCCAGCCCGCGTGTAGGGCCTCCCCGCCGAAACCGCCAGCCCGTCCACTTCATCCTTCCTTCTTCACTTGATGCCGAGGACTTGTTCGTCCATGATGTCCACTCTCAAGAGCCGAAAGGAGGTCCCGGTAGTCGAATGAGCAACAGCAGGCAGCACTGGAAATTCACCCGGCCCGCAGACGCGATACTTGCCGCCTTCCTTCTCGTCCTGACGGTACTTTCTCTTCACGGTGCATTGGATCGCTTCGCCTACGATCGACTAGCCGACACGACAACCGAATCCATCGGCATCTATGCGTTGTCCAGGACCATCAATGCGGGCATTTCCGTGTTACAGACTTCCCAATTCGGGATAGGCATAGCATCCGTACAGTTTGGCGAACTGCTAGACCCACTCAACGATGCGGTCGAAAGGCTCTCGTCCATGATGGTCTGGGCCATCGGTTCGCTGTTGCTCCAGCGTTTGGTACTTGAAGTGACTTCAACGGCGGTTTTTCAGTGGAGTTTCTTCTTCATCGGCGTCGCGACGTTCGCGGTTTTGCTCGCTTCGGCATGGGAACCGTGTCGTGCTCTGGTTCGTGTCAAGCTGCAGGTTCCGGAGATGGGCTTGGCACGCTGTCGCGGCCTGCTTATCCGAATATTCGTCGTCAGCGCCATCATTCGCTTTATCGTCCCGGTATTCGTCAGCGTCAGCGTTCTGTCGGCTGAGATGTTCCTCGGGGCAACGATCCAGGAACATAGGGGCCGCTTGTCGGCCTTGAGCGCTGATGTCGGAGCAGACCGGGGTTTGCCGATCGTCGGAGATCAGGATCTTGCGGCTCAGAGGGATGAAGTGTTGGCGACGTTGCGTGACCTGAAGGCGGCATTGGCATCGCGCCGGCAGGAGGCACAGCGCCTGGACAATGAAATCCGGAAACTCAGTGAAGAGAAGGGTTGGCGCGGCCGAGTGCCCGAATGGCTCGGCGGTATCCCTCAGGGACAAGAGCTTTCAGCCTTGATGGAAAGACGGGAGGGAGTCGACCGTGCCATCGAAAACATCCAGAGGCAGATCAATCGCCGCAACGAAGATCTTCAATGTATCGAGAGACGCATGGCTGGTGAGACCTGTGATTCGTTGTGGGACAAGTTATCCGCGGCCGGCAAGACCGGCTACTCCCAAGTGATGGCCATCGTCGACAAATCGAGTGGTATGGTGACGAGCATCGTCCAGCTCTCGATTGCGATCGTCATCAAGAACATCCTGTTCCCGATCGTTTTCCTGATGATAGCCTTGAAGTACAGCCTGCCCGTCATCCGGTATGCCATGCGAAAAAGTTCCGCTTGGCAGCAGGACTTGAAAGAACTGCCTGATTCACCGCGACAGCTGGATTGAGGCGTAGTCCCGCGACCGTCATTCCGGCGAAAGCCGGAATCCAGGGGAGAGGGGCGGAGGGTCCGCGGTCCACTCAGCCATTCTCTGGATTCCGGCTTTCGCCGCAATGACGAGTCCGGAACGTCGTTGTCAACGCTGGCACGGACGAGGTAGCCAATGTGCCGGCCGGCGCATGCGAGACCACCCTACGCCAGCACCCCCTCCTCTTTCCACTTGGCGATGGCGGTGTCGTCGTAGCCGAGCACGTCGCGCATGACCTGATCGGTGTGGGCGCCCAGCGGGGGGGTGATGGGTATGTCCTCCTCCGGCTGCTCCTTGAAGATGATGCCGCCGCGGGGCAGCTCGAAGGGGCCGATGGGGGAGTCGTCGTACTTCTGGAAGTAGTCCCGGTGGCGGAGTTGGGGGTCCTTGCAGAGGTCGGTGCCGTTCTGCACCACCCCGGCCGGTACCCCGGCGGCCTGCAGGCGGTGGGCGACGTCCTCGACGGTCTGTGTCGCAAGCCAATCCGACATGAGGGCGTCCAGCTCGTCGGCATGGCGGCGCCGCTCGACGCAGGTGGCGAAGCGGCTGTCATCGGCCAGCCCCTCGCTGCCCATGACGCCGCACAGGCGCCGCCACTCGTCATCGCTGTTGACCGACACCACGCACCAGCGCTCGTCGCCCTGGCAGCGATAACAGCCGTGGGGGGCTGCGGTGAGGCTCCGGTTCCCGCGGGGCTGGGGATCCACGCCGTTGATGCTGGACTCCAGGTAGCTGGTGCCCAGGGTATAGGCGGTCACTTCGCCCTGGGACACGTCGATGGAGCAGCCCTTGCCGGTGAGCCGCTGGCGCAGCAGCGCGGCCATCATGATGGTGGGCGCGGA
>JAJDWM010000015.1 GCA_022825595.1 Bryobacterales bacterium
GCGTCAAGCACCGCGTCCAAGGCAGAGGCAACTGCGTTGATGCGTCGACACTCGATACGTTTGCCAACAGCGTGGACGGCGCCGGTTCATGGTTGTCATCTCAGACGGGTACGATGCCGGCAGCCTTGTCAGCACCCAACGGGCGATTAGGGCAGCACTGCGCTCGGACGTCGTGGTGTACTCCATCCAGTTCCTTGACGAAGAAATCGCCGGCAAGATCTATCGCGACCGATTGGGAGCTGGGTCGGCCACGCTCGAGCGCATCTCGGCGGAGAGCGGCGGAAGCTTCCACCGTGTCACACGTCAAGTCCCACTAAGCGAGGTCTTTCGCATGATCGAGGACGAGATGCGGGGCTCGTACAGCATGGGCTACAAGCCGTCTCGAGGATTCGAAGATCCAAGCTACCGCCGCATCGAGGTCACCAGCCCCCGGATGGACGTTGGCACGATTCAAGCCCGCGACGGATACTACCCGGATCAGTTCCTAGGTGAGGCTGAGTGAAGAATCAATAATCTAGTCGCCCCGGTCGGAGGCCGCACGTCCGGGGTACGCCCTCAACGAGCCGGTATCGGGCCTGCACCTCTGACCCTCGGCACGACATTGCGGTCCCGCACTCGCATCGCCTCTTACAAATCGAGGCGCACCGAGGACGCCGGATTCCGGGCCCGGTTGCTGCCTGCTGTTCCCCTTCGGAAGGAAGGCCAGACGGCGTGCGGCTGCTCTCGCGGGCCATTGACCCGATCGTCGGGCCCTGAACTGAGGGTCCAGCGAATCAGCTAGGCTTGAGCAATGCTCCGCGGCTGTTTGATCGCTTGTGCGCTGTCGGTTCTGGCAGCCGCAACCGCGTCGGACTGGACGCGGTTTCGGGGCCCAAACGGCACAGGAGTCGCGGACGAGGGCCCGCTGCCTGTCTCCTTCGGCCCTGAGACCAACTTGGTCTGGGAAACTCCCCTGCCGCGCGGCAAGTCCTCGCCCGTGCTGACCGACACCAAGATCTTCCTCACGGCCCACGAGGACGGAAAACTGCTGACGATCGCACTCGACCGTGCGACCGGGCGGGAGCTTTGGCGACGCGCCGCTCCTTCGAGACGCGTCGAGCGCATGCACCGACTCAATGACGAAGCCGCACCCACACCTGTGACCGACGGCAAGAACGTTTTCGCCTTCTTCGGCGGTTACGGCCTAGTCTCGTACGACGGTGACGGGGCGGAGCGTTGGACTCTGCCGCTCGGACCGTTCACCAACTACCATGGCATGGGCAGTTCGCCGATCCTTGCGGGCGGAAAGCTGATCCTGGTTTGCGACCAGGACCTCGAGGCCTATGCGCTCGCCATTGACCCATCAAATGGGGAGATTCTCTGGAAGCGGCCGCGGCCCGACTTCGTTCACAGCTTCTCCACGCCCGTAGTGCACCAAGCCGCAACCGGCGATCCGGTGATTGTGGTTCCGGGCTCGTACCGCATGACAGGGTATTCGACCGACGGTCGCGAGGTGTGGAGGCTCGATGGCCTTTCCTATCAGGTGAAGTCCGGACCCGTGGTCCACGGCGACCGACTGTACTTCAGTGGCTGGGCCGTTGGCGGCGAACCCGGCGCACGACTTGAACTGCCAGGGTGGGACGAGGTCCGGGACCGTTTCGACTCCAACGGCGACGGTGAAATCTCGCAGTCGGAACTGAGGCAAGACTGGCACCCGAACAACTGGGCCATGCACGACCGCAATAAGAACGGAACGATGGACACCCGGGATTGGGCTCACTACCGTGCCCGTCGCATCTCCGAGAACTCGTGCATGGCGATCCGCCTGGGCGGCACGGGCGACGTTACTGGTTCGCACCTCCTTTGGCGCTACCAGAAGTCAATCCCCGAAGTGGCCTCTCCGGTCCTGTACCGGGGCGTGCTCTACCTCGTCCGCAATGGGGGAATCGTGACCACACTGGATCCCGTCAGCGGCAGTGTGCTCAAGCAAGGGCGGCTGCGCGAAGCGATCGACGGCTTCTACGCTTCCCCGGTCGCCGGAGACGGCAAAGTGTACATGGCGAGCGACGCCGGCAGGATCGTCGTGCTGAAGGCCGACGGCGCCTGGACAGTGCTGAGCACGAATGACCTTGGGGAAGAAGTCTACGCCACGCCGGCCATCGCCGACGGCAAACTGTTCATCCGAACTGCAAGCCGGCTGTACTGCTTCGGAGACTTAGTGAAATGAGAGACACCACATCATCTGCGAAGTGCGCGGGCAAGCCTTGCGACGAAGTGCAGGCGACGTTCAGGGACGGCTCAACGCGCCGAGCAGCGCTGAAGGGGCTTCTGGGTGCGGCAGTCGCCCCGCTCGTGACGTGTCGAGGAGGCGGTCGGTCAACGGGCAGCTCCCCCCCGAACGTCATCCTCTGCATGGCGGACGACCAAGGCTGGGGCGACACGGGCTACAACGGGCACCCATTCCTGCAGACGCCCAATCTGGACTCGATGAGCAGATCCGGCCTGCGGTTCGACCGCTTCTACTCGGGGGCCCCAGTTTGCTCGCCCACGCGCGGCAGCGCCCTGACAGGCCGCCATCCCTTCCGATACGGGATCCCCACTGCCAACGCCGGGCACATACTGGCGGAGGAGGTCACGCTCGCGGAGCTGCTTCGCGAGCACGGCTACACTACCGGACACTTCGGCAAGTGGCACCTCGGCACGCTCACGAACGACCAAGAGGACGGTCGCCGGGGCGGGCGCCGCCCGGAACACTACGCCCCTCCTTGGGAACACGGCTTTGACGAGTGCTTCTCGGCGGAGGTCCAGATGCCGACGTGGAACCCCATGGTCGACCAGGCCTTCCCATCGCAGTACTGGACGGGCCCGGGCGAGTTTGCGACCGACAACCTCGACGGCGACGACTCGCGAGTGATCATGGACCGCGCCGTGCCGTTCCTGCAGCGGGCCGCCGAGAGCGGCACACCATTCTTTGCCGTGATCTGGTTCCATACCCCACACAGCCCAGTCGTCGCCGGCCCGCAACACCGGGCCATGTACGCCGAATTCAGCGAGGGCGAACAGCACTACTACGGCTGCATCACAGCCCTGGACGAACAGGTGGGCCGATTACGCGCGGAACTCCGGCAGCTGGGGGTAGCGGACAACACGATGCTGTGGTACTGCAGCGACAACGGACCGGAGGGTCGCACCACTCAGCAGCGCAACAACCGCGGCTCCAGCGGCGGGTTGCGAGGCCGAAAACGAAGCCTGTTCGAAGGCGGGCTTCGCGTGCCTGGGATCCTTGAGTGGCCGCTGCGCTTGGCCCCGGGCCGGGCCACGGCCGTGCCCTGCTCAACCGCCGATTACTTTCCAACAGTCGCCGATGCGCTGGACCTGTACTCCGAACCGCCAGTTCGCCCCCTAGACGGCATCAGCCTGGTCCCGCTCATTGACGGGACGATGGCCGCGCGGGGGTCGCGAATCGCCTTCCAGTGTCCCGACGGCGCGGAACGCGGCGTCGACAGCAGGCTAGGATCGCCCGACCACGCGCTGATCGGGGATCGCTACAAGTTCCTGTCGTACCTGGACACGGAGCGCGCCGACGAGGACATGCTATTCGACATCGCGGTCGACCCTGGCGAGCGCCACAACCTCGCAAGCGAGCTGCCTGAACTTGTCGCAGCAATGCGAACAGAGCTTGAGCAGTGGGACGCTTCGTGCGCCCGCAGCGCAGACGGCGCAGACTACAGCGACGTCTGAGTGCCGGGCCCGCCGGACGGCGACGGGGCGGTCGGGGCCAAGCGCGCTTCAGTCGGATCCTCTCCCGGAGTCCGACGGTAGCGGAACGGATAGCTCTCAATGATCGCGCCGATGAGCGCCAAGGGACGGTGTCCGCCGCGGATGAAGGCTTCGGCGATGCCGTCCACCGCCGGCCGGTCGAAGTATTCAAGCTGGCGACCGAGGGCGAAGCCAAGCATGCGCTCGCTGATCATCCGAGCGAATTCCTCACTGCGCTCCAGCAGGATGCCCTTCAGCCCGGACGGGCCCGAGAAGCTCTCGCCACCGGGGAGCGTCCCTGCCGCATCCACCGGCTGCCCGTTGTCAGTGTCCCGCCAGCGACCGATCGCGTCATAGTTCTCCAAGCCGAATCCGATCGGGTCGATTCGGTCGTGGCACACCGCGCAGCGCGGCTCGTCACGGTGCCTCTCGAATATCTGGCGAAGTGTGAGCCCCTCCGAACTCTTCCCGCCCTCGGGCAGATCGCCAGCGTCGGGCAGCGGAGGCGGAAGCTCTTGCCCGAGCATGGTCTCCAAGACCCACTTGCCGCGCACGACCGGGCTCGTGCGGGTTGGCAGCGACGTTGCCGTAAGCACGGCGCCCAAGCCCAGAACACCGCCGCGCTCCGGACCGTCGAACTCCACCAAGCGGATCTCCGGGCCGACCACTCCCTTGATCCCATAGTGTCGCGCCAGTTCCTCGTTCAGGTAGCTGTATTCCGAATCGACGATCTCGAGCAGGCTGCGGTCCTCGCGGACCATCCGCCCGAAGAACAGCTCAGCCTCGGCCAGCATCGCTTCGGACAGGGCCGGGGTGAACTCCGGGAACTCCACGTCATCTGGCTTGATCGTGCCGCCGAGCTCCGCATAGCCCAACCACTGCCCGAAGAACTCCCCGACGAATGCCGAGGCGCGGGGGTCGAGCAGCATCCGCCGCACTTGGGCCTGCAGAGTGGCAGGGTCGCTGAGGCTGCCCTGACGGGCAAAGGCCCATAGCTCTTCGTCCGGCATCGACATCCAGAGGAAGTACGAGAGGCGGCTGGCCAATTCGTAATCGTTGAGGGGCCGTTCGGCCTCCGGCTCCGGCGCCTGCTCGGGCCGGAACAGGAAACTCGGCGAGACCAACACCGCACGCAGCGCTAGGCCAACAGCCGTCACGAAGCCCTCACCCCGGGCCGTCGCGTCCCTGTAGAAACCCATCAGCCGCTCCACTTCGGCGGGCCGCACGGGCCGGCGGAAAGCGCGTACCGCGAATCTGCCGATCACCTCCCGGGCCGCATCGGCGGCAGCCTTCCCCGAACCAGGCTCCGCGATCCACACAAACGAACCGTCCTGGCCCGGCTGCGGGTCCTCCCGGACCTCAATCCAGTCCAGGGATAGGATCACTTGCGCCGGAGGGGGCTTCTCGCCCGCTGCCTTCGCCTCGGCGCGCAGGCGTTTGGTCTCGGCTGCCAGACGCCGGTTGTTCTCGTTGGTGCGCTCGGTCTGCGGATTAAACCAGTGCAGGGACACGCGCTGGCTCCCGCGCGGGATGTTGCCGAAGAACTCGTAGACCTGCGGCGATTGCGGATCGGCCAGCACGTGCGCCTGGCCAACAAGCCGCCCGGCAACGCGCAGTGTGACACCCGGCACACGACCGGCGACAGGAGACTCTCCCCAAGCCCTCACGCGGAACCGGTAACGGGCAAACCTAGGGAATGTCACATAGCGGTACACCGTCTGCTGGAAGTTGCGGAGGTCGAGCCCGTACTCCGTGAACTCTTGGTTGGTCTCCGTGCGCAGGAAGTCCTCGATCTCGAACTGCACGCTGAGCGGGTCGTGCGAACGCCGAGCGGCGACCAGCTCGTCGGCCACGTGTTCGGCCGCTGCCAAGAACTTCTCGGCCAAGACCGGCGCCACGAATAGCCCGTCGCGGTCGTTCCGGAAGCCGCTCTCGCCCTGTCCATCTGCAGGAAACCCGTCGGCTGGGCGCAGGTCCAAACCCGTCAGGTCCCGGATGGTGTTGTTGTACTCCGTGCGGTTCAGCCGCGGGATGGTCACGGATCCGGGGTCGCGCAGGGCGCTCCAGTCGAGGTTGTTGATGGCGTCGTCGATCCACTCCACCAGTGCCTGTCGCTCTTCGACACTCGGCTGGGCCCCCTGAGGAGGCATCTCGCCCTCGCGCAAGACGCGCAGCGCCCGCTCCCACACGCCGCGGGCTCGAAGCACTGAGGCGTGGTCTTCAAACACGGTAAAGTCGACCCCCGCCGTCTGCGTGCCGGGGCCGTGGCAGTGCACGCAGTACTTTCCCAACAGCGGCCGGATGCGTTCCGAGAGGTCAGCTTCGATCCGGTCGACCGAAGCCGCCGCGTGCAGGCCGGGAGCGCCCAATGCAAGCAGGAAAACAGCAGTCGCGAGCCTCCCGCCTAACGTTGACCATTGCACCACTCGGAGGCTAGCACACGCGGCCGGATCACGGGGACCGCCTTTACCCGGCGCCGCCAGTCGTAAGCCTCACCGACCAGCATGCTCTCCGCCAGCCTGGCGCCGACTCTCCAACTGAGGGCCAACACCCATGTGAGCCACTCTCGAAGCTCGCGGCCCTGAACTGAATCCCACCGCCCTACACAGGACACAGCGTGTGCGACCCTGGATTGATATTTCCATCAGAATCAATGCCGACCTTGTTGAAGTCGTGCCCTGATATCTGCTCGTGTGGCCTTGTTGTCCCTTGACACCCCAATCCTTGCCCCCTACCGTGATCGTCTTCAATTTGGAGTGTATCCACGTAAGACCCATGGCAATCTACGTCGAGAAGATCCCCAACCGCAATAGCCCCCCAGCCATCCTCATCCGCAAGGCCTGGCGAGAGGGCAAGCGCATCCG
Organism: Bryobacterales bacterium; assembly: GCA_022825595.1. Classification (GTDB taxonomy): domain Bacteria; phylum Acidobacteriota; class Terriglobia; order Bryobacterales; family UBA6623; genus VXMF01. The sequence continues at coordinate 6,603 of JAJDWM010000015.1, forward strand.
CCGCCAGACCTTGGCCAACATCTCCAAGCTGCCCCCGTCCGCCATCGCATCCATCCGGACCATTCTCAAGGGCGGTGTCGTCTTCGAGAGCCTCGAAAGGGCAGTCACCCTCCGCCGTGCGCTGCCCCATGGCCACGTCGCCGCCGTCCTCGGCCTCTGCGGCCAGCTCTGCCTGCACCGCACGCGCTCCCGGCAGCGCGACCGTGGCGGACCAAGAGTGTCTCTGACCGCGGGATCTTGCGGGAGGAGGGCTGGAAGAGCCATCGCGCCCAACACACCGGCACGACCAGGCTGATGTAAGCGAAGCGCTGGAATGACTGCGCCTCCCGATCCCCTACAGCGAGCCGGCCTCGTTCCCCGACGATGCGGCGGGCACCCTGCGTGTACGCCCGGTGCACCAGTCGCACAGCTGCCTCGATTGGACTGCGACGCCGCTGCTGGCGAGACTGTGAGCCTGTTGGTCTTGTTCCTTCAGATCGATTCGTTGGGGGCCAGCGAACCCGGTCTACGATGAGTCAAGCAGCTGGACCGCGCAGTAACCGGGCGGTTCGGGGTGCGAAAGCTGCAATGACATTCGTTTCAGAACTCGAGCCGAAACCACTTTGGCGTCACTTCGACCACATCCTGACTATCCCGCGCGCTTCTGGGGACGAGGAGCGCATGCGCCAGTACGTGCTGAGCATCGCGAAGCGCCGCGGATACGAACACCGGCGCGACAGTTTCGGCAACGTCGTGGTCCGAAAGCCTGCCAGCGCCGGTCACGACGCCTCACCGGTCTCCATCCTGCAGTCGCACCTCGACATGGTGCAGGAAAAGAACAAGGCCAAGCTTTTCGACTTCAGCAAGGACGCCATCGTCCCTCTCCGAGATGGTGAACACCTCACCGCTGACGGCACCACCCTCGGAGCAGACAACGGGATCGGCGTCGCGGCGATGCTGGCGGTTCTGGAGTCAACCGAGATCGTCCACGGACCGCTCGAGCTGCTGTTTACGGTTGAGGAGGAGACAGGTCTGAACGGCGCGAAGGAACTGGACGCCAGTCTCCTCGCCGGCCGCCGGCTGATCAATCTCGATTCTGAACAAGAGAGGATTGTGTACATCGGCTGCGCGGGCGGCGGCAACGTCAAGATCTCTTTCGACGCAGGCTCGGCCGAGACGTCCGACGGCGACTGTGCGGTATCGGTGGGGCTGGGTGGCCTCAAAGGCGGACACTCCGGCTGCGACATCCACCTGCAGCGTGGCAATGCGATCTCTCTGCTTGCGCGCGTCCTGTGGAGAGCCCTGCGAATAGCAGAAGGCCCGCCGGCCTTCCGTATAGCCCGGCTCGAAGGAGGCAGCGCAGACAACGCCATCCCGCGAGAGGCCTCCGCAACGGTGATCGTCAGCGTCTCCGACCGCAGTCGCGTAGAGGACGACATCCGCGCCGAGTTCGCCAAGATCCGGAGCCATTACCGTCGCACGGACCCGGACATCGCGCTGGTCGTCCGAGACGAAGATAAGGAAGAAGAAGTCGAGTGCTCGTGGGACGAACGGACCACGCTGAAGGCGCTGGGGCTCGTCCTGAGCCTGCCGCACGGGGTCGAAGCGATGAGCCACACCGTCCGCAACCTGGTGGAGACGAGCAACAATGTCGCCATGGTCAAGGGCGTCCGCGGATCGCTAGTGATCACGACTAGCTCACGGTCGTCTGTCAACAGCGAACTCGACGCCCTGCGCCGTCGCATCCGGTCAACCGCAGAACTGGCTGGCGCCGCTGTAGACCTTTGCCCGACTTCTGAGTATCCGGCCTGGGATCCGAACCCCGACTCCAAGATCCTAGATATCGTAGAGCGGGTCCACGCACGAGAGCTGGGATCGCCGCCGGAGATCAGCGGAATACACGCCGGGCTCGAGTGCGCGGTTATCGGCGATAAGGTCCCGGGCATCGACATGATCTCGTTCGGTCCGGTCATCGATTTTCCGCACTCGCCCGACGAGCGTGTCCTCATCCCCTCTGTCGAGCGGTTCTGGCGCCTGCTGAACGCAACGCTCGCCGAATTGGCCTAGGTGACGGGCGGAAGCCCTCTTCACGTTCAACGGACGGCCCCGACACGGTCGTCCAGTTTGGGGAGTCTTGCCAAGTCGGAAGGGGCGAGGCCCTGTGCAGGATTGTCGATCGCTCGTGGTTCGCAAGGGTCGGCAGGAAACATGACCAGGCGTTGGGCGCCGATGCAGAGCAGACGGTCGGTGGGACTTGCCGCGCTGGTCACCAGTGACGGTCGCGCGACGCTTCGACGGCTACAGGGAATGGCTCCTACACGATCTCGATTGAAGGCGAGAGGTGCTGCGTCCACCCGCAGACCTTGCGGCCGAAAGAGTGGGAGAGCATCGTGCAGCAGTCCCCCACCGAAGGCAAAACGCGTATGTACATAGACCAGAACACTGAGCGGCTGGACCTTAGACTGTGGCTCGTCAGGTGCCTCAGCGTGAACTTGCGCGACGGGCAGATCATCTTGGAGGCGCGCGAGAAGACGGATGCCGTTTGGCGCCAGATGCGCGAGTTCGTCAGGTAGGTGAACAACTCGATTGAATGGGCGTGAGACGACGAGAACCCGCTCATCGCCCTGAGACCTCAAACTCGGCGCGGCCTCGTGAGAGTGAAGACGAGCAGCGCACTCGAGGAAGGCCAACCGGGGCCTAGCCGGTCAATCCGCCTCCAGCGCAAGCCGGAATGCCGCCATTTCCCCACTGTTTCGGACTAGGAGAACGTCCCCTGCCAGCGCCGGGTGATTCCATGTCTTGCCCTCGATCCCCGGGTGCCGGGCGACCTCCTCGAACCGGTCGGGGGTCGCAGCGACGGTCACCAGCTCTCCGCGTTCCGACAAGACCAGCAGCAAGTCTTGGTCAGCCAGCAACAGCAGTTGGCCATGGCCGTACCGGCCGCCCTTCCACTTCCGGCTGCCATTCTCGATGTCGATGCAGGCGAGAATGCTGCCATCGAACCCGAAAGCATGGCCATCATGCACGACGAAATCGTTGAAGTAGGGCTTCAGCCTAGTGGATTCCCAGCGCTCGGCAACGCTCCATTCACCGGCGTCGCGCGTGACGGCGATGCGGCGCACGCTGAAGCCGTTGCCGTCGGCGACCAGCAGGTCCCCCTCTCGGACCGCAGCCGGCTGGACGATGCGCTCGCCACCCGGCCACGCGTGCTCCCACAGCACCTTGCCGTCTCGAGGAGCGAAGCTCGTCAGGCCCAAGCTGGTCATGAGCAGGACTTGGGCTGCCCCGTCGATCGTTAGCGGGTGTGGCGAGCTGTAACTGCCGAGACCGGGCGGGCCGAGCCAGCTCGGGTCGCCGGTGGCCCGGTCGTAGGCAGCCAGCGTGCCAGAGACGGCGACGACCACGAGATCGTCGACCGCCAGCGGCGAGCCCGCGAATCCCCAGTCCGGAACGGTGGTGCCAGTGTCAGATGCAGCATTGCGCGACCAGAGGATGGTGCCGTCGACCGCATCGAGAGCGTTCAGCGTGCCAGTAGCCCCCAAGGCGTAGACTCGGTCCTCACTCAGCTCCGGCGTCGCGCGCGGACCGGCACCGACATGCGAGTCCCAGAACCTCGTTTGGTCGCGATGGATCCACACCAACTCGCCCGTGTCGAGGGCGTAGCAGGTCACCGCTTCGTCATCACCAACTTGCTCCTGCGTATACAGGAGGCCATTACCGACCGCGAACGACGAAGCGCCCGGGCCGACCGGTCGGCGCCACATCAAGGCAGGCGGCGAAACGTTCCAGTCATTCTCGATCCGGACGCCCTGAACGGCACCATCGCGGTGGCGCCCGCGAAACCCGCTCCAATCACCTCCGTCCGACGTCGCTGGATGAGTTCCAGGGTGTGGGCTCGGCTCGTCGCCCATTCTTTCCAGAAATCGCTGTTCAGCGGTCTTGGACCACCGCCACCTGAACTCCGCAGCGCCCGCCCCCGTGATCCCGTCGCTCCGAAGCAGCGTCCACGCGCCGCAGGAGAGGAGGATCGCCACGGCCATCGCCGTTCGCTTGGCCCTGACTGCCATTCGCCGGGTGCCCGCGGCCGAGACAACGATCGCGAGGCTAGCGACAGGGACTGCGTAGAGCGCCAACAGCATGCCCATCATTCCGCTTGCAATCGAATCGTGGACGAGGCGCGATGTCACGAAGAGCGCGACGGCTGCCACGGCGACGACGCCCAAGCGATCCAGACGCGGCGCCCGGCTCAGGAAGGCCCACCACACCGCGACGGCCAAGCCTCCAACCAGCCCGCCGATGGCGGCGACGAGTCCGGTCACGGGGCCCGGCACGGCGAGCGGGAGGGCGACCCAGCACAGCCATTGCACGGTGACGGCGACCACGCCCGGCCACAATCGTAGGTCCTGAGGACAGTCTGAATTCAATTGAGAGTCACCGTTCGGACGAGCGGTGGTCAGCGCAAGAGAGCGAATGGGCTTGAGGAGGATGTGTTTCACGGGCAGGGCGAATTGCTTGTGGACATAGAGCTTGCCGCGGCCTTGTGTTTGGCCGACAGGGATCCAGTAGGCGGCGCGATGGCAGGTGCCGAAGCGGGTCGCGTGACAGGAGGTTTCCGAGAGTTCGGGACGCCGCCGCCATTTCTCTCGCCAGTCCGGCGCCAGGCGGCGGGCTGGGAGCGAGAGCAGGTGCGAGGCCAGGCAGGACGCGCGGACCTAGGGCCGGACCAAGGCGCGGGCGCAGTTGACCGCCCATGGCAGGTTGCGCTCGCGAGTGGGGTTGTCCCAACCGATAAAGCGGTCGCGCGGGGCGGTCTGGCGGGCCGCCGCCCCGACCTCGAACGCCGGACGTTGCAGTCCAAATTGCGGCCGCTGCCTGAGCCGTGGTGGTCTGCGCAAGACCTACCAAGCCCTTCAATACCGATTTGGAACCTCGTCGCCGACCCCAATGACCGCCAAGCCTATGGCGACGCCATCCAATCGACGCCGGCCCGGGACGCCGCAGCCTAACCCTCCATACTACTTACATAATGTCGTCTCCTCATCTTCTCAGGCGCCAGTTCCTAGCGCTCCCCTGCAGCATTGCCGGCGCGACTGCCGCAGCCTCACTCGGATGCAGCACCGGCCTCCCAGACTCTGTCGCAACCGGATCTGAATCCGGCTACGGCCCGTTGCGGCCCGTCAAGGACGAGACTACCGGGCTCCCGCTGCTCCACCTGCCAGCCGGATTCAGATACCTCTCATTCGGGTGGAAGGGAGACCTTCTCCTCGATGGCCTGCGGACGCCCGGCAAGCACGACGGAATGGCGGCTTTCTCCTCGAGCGGCAGCAGGATCCGGCTCGTCCGGAATCACGAGGTGCGAGAGGGCCCGGCTTTCGCGCCCGGGCCCGTGTACGACCGCGCCGGAGGAGGGGGCACGACGACGATCGAATTCGACTCTGGATCCGGTTCGGTTGTCGAAGCGTGGGCGAGCTTGGCCGGCACAGCCGTCAATTGCGCGGGCGGCCCCACGCCTTGGGGTTC
>JAJDWM010000161.1 GCA_022825595.1 Bryobacterales bacterium
ACTGGACCAAGGACGGCGCCGAGGGGGTTCTCGCCCTGCGCGCCTGCATCTTGGGCGGGCGCTACGAGGATTTCTGGGCTTGGCGAACCGAGTCACGGCTGCAGGCCGCCGCGTGACCGCAAACCGCCTGTCGGCCAGCGCCGAACCGCCCCTTCCTCTCGCTTCAACCACTCGCCCCGGGCCCCGGCCGAGACTCGCCCCCCCGATGCCCGACCTCATCGCCACGCGCAATACTGACCCACTTCGAACCCTCAGAAAGCCGAGAAATCAAAATGAAGTCGTGCACCCACTCTGCACGAGAAAAACCTAAGCCCTGCCTTGCAGAGCAGTTACGGCGCAAACCAGCATCACGCTAGCTCGCCCCATGTGCCGAAGTCTGAGACTGCTGTCCGCTCTTGGCAGGGGACAAAGCGAGAGAGGACTGGATCGCTTGCTGCTCGCGACGATTCTTCCCGCTGGCCAATCGAATTGCCGCCGCCGATGATCTTGCCCGGGAAGCACTGCAAGTCAGTTGGATCAAGATCTTCCAAGCGGCTAACGTCAGCTTAAGAGGTCCTACGGCTTGTCCGTGGGTCGCCTCTATCGTCGCCAACAGTGCCAAGGATCTTCGACGCCAAGAGCGACGACGCCGGGAAGTATCGCTTGAGATCGCGGAAATCCCCAGCGCAGGTCAAGACCTAGAAGCCATCGTGCAAGAACGTCAGTTGCTCGAATTGCTGTACGAGATGATCGCAATGCTCCCGGACACATACCGACGAGTCGTGGAGTTACGGCTACAAGAGGGCCTCTCCACCAAGCAGACCGCCGGTCGCCTCGGAATCTCTCACTCCAACGTGACGACTCGCCTAAACCGGGCTGTGCGGATGCTGAAGCGCAGCGTCAAGTCCCACATGGAATCGCGCCAGCCTGATCGCTAGCTCTGACATCTTGGTGAGCCGTGGGAAGGCGTGTGCCCCTATTGGGTTCAACTTCCCGAGACTTCCTTGTGTGAGCCTCCATAGAGGCATGCTTGCTCGTCGTTGGGGCCTCCGTGCCCCCACCCCTTCAGGAGAGCAACCACCGCCTATTGAGCAATCCAGCCTTTGGAGCAAATGAGAAGAAACTTGTGACCGTTCCGCCGTTACTTACGTTTACTAGTTAGGAGAGCACCAAAATGCGGCTGGAACTCATCGCTGTCATCGTTTTGACAGGTCCTGTATCCGCCATCGCGGTCACACAACCTAAGGTTGTCGCGCCCAGGGCCGACCTGTTCGACGGCCTCGATCCTGATTCTCGTGTCATAGCGTTTCTTCAGGCACCCGAATCTCCGAACCAATCCGGCTCCTGCAGTCCTGGATTACCCGAGACAAGCCTGCCGGAACGTTCTGGCTGGTTAGACTCGGTATTCGGGTGGGTCGAGGCACATGTGCTGAGGGTCGAAACGGCCCTAGCGTCGGGACTTGAGTGTGATACCGGCTGTAGCGGGCACTACCAAGGCCCGGAGCACATTCTTGGCTGCGGTCTCTACGGCGGATGCGGGAGCTACTGTGCATCCGACCCCACCCAGTTCTACTGGGAAGATGGCTGCATAGACTGCACCATCAATGATCCCGATAACGATTGCGACGGGTGCTCGTTGGACCAAGCATGCCAACACCCACCTTTAGGCGGGGCAGACAGCAATTCGGGAGAGGGCACCAGCCCAGGAGGCGAATCCCCATGAAGACACCTTATCTCTCAATCCGCGGAACATGCATCCTGCTGGCCTTGCTTGTCGTGAATGCGATTAGCGCTGCCGGTCCGGATCGTGTAGACATCGGAATCAATCTAATCCCTGGACCTGCCGAACTACGTGTCGAGACTGCCGGGATCTGCCGATGGCGGGTTTCGGTGATTCGCACGGACGCCAAGGACGAGCCACACTATGCTCTCATTCGCCATGATGGCGCGGTCGCGTTCCGCAACAGCTTCTGGGCAGATGGCGCGGTGCAAGCCACGATCATGGATATGGCTCCCCTCGACAGCGGGGGGGCTGTCGTGTCGGGGGGGATGATCCAAGCGGACGGAGCGATTGCGCGAGGCGCGATGATCGTTCGACCAGACGGAAGCATAGAGCACTTCATCCGGACGGATGACTACATCCCGCATCATGTAGCGGCCGGGCAGGACGACTCGGTCTGGGTATTCGGACGGCAGCGAGGCGACGAGGCGGGGATCGCCCGCAAGTACAGTCTCGATGGCGAATTCCAAGGCGAGTTCCTGCCTCGTTCGATGTTTGGATCGAAAGTGCATCCATCCATGCCGGCCGGCAGAGCGGGCCGTTCGTTCGCGAGACGACTTGGGGAAGGGGTCGGCTTCTATTCCGGGGTGGCAGGTGAATGGGTCGAGCTAGACGCCAATGGCGAACTCGTTCGGCGGGTGCCCCTGCCGTTGGCACAGGTTCAGTTGCTAGCAGTGACGAACTCGGGACGGGTACTGGCATGGATCTCCGACCAAAGATTCGGAATCTACGAACTTGCGCCAGGAGCGGAGTCTTGGGCAGCAATTCCGGGCTGGGTCGGCACCATCGATGCACCCCCGTCAGTGGGGTTGTTGCACGGCGCTAGGGGAGAGCTGATAGCGCTACAGGAACTGCCCGCGCTGTTGAACCTACGCTTCAGTAGCATTCCACTACAAGGGCAATCCGATCACCTTTCCCCAGGGGACTCTCCCGCACGCAAATAGCCGCTCTTAGCTGGGACGGCGGCTTGGCTTTGGACGAGTCAGGACTGACAGAGTTGCTGGCTGGCGTTTAGATCTGCTGAACACGGGGTCTGCACCGCCAGCAGGGACGCTCGGTAAGCCGTTTGGATAGGACGGGGAGCATTTTGGGGGCTCTGTGTTCGGAGGGTGCGAAAATAAAAGCGGGGACTAGCGCTGGCTCGCGCGAGGGCTGGCGCTTCGGTTCTCTGGCATGCTCTTGCTAATCGCGGCGTTTTCCTTCGAATTCGCGGGCCTCCGATCGTGCAAGCCTTGCGCCAAGGCTGGCCTGCGCTGGGCTGCGACGCTGGATCTGGCGGGAGACCGGGCCATCTTGGTCGCTAACGGCGCGGGCCGCGCGCGTGCGTCCGCCGCCGCGCGAGCGATAGTGTCCAAGGAATCGGTTCGGGCTGTGATTTCGACCGGGTTCGCGGGTGCCCTGAACCCGTCTTTTCTGGCGGGCGACGTGTTCATCGCGGATTCCGTGCGCGGTGACGAGGGGGAGTTCGCAAGCCGGTCCCCCGCCGGGCCGCTCGGCGACGTGCGGCGCGGCGCGCTGCTGACCGTGGACCGGGTGGTGCAGTCAGCTTCGGCCAAGCGCGAGCTTTGGGGGCAGGGCGCCCAGGCCGTTGATATGGAGGCGTCATCGGTCGCCGCCGTGGCTAGGGAGCACGGCTTGCCATTCTTCTGTATCCGGGCGATCAGCGATCTCGCCGCGGAGGACATGCCTGTGGACTTCGATCGCGCGATCCGCTCCGATGGCTCGCTGTCCGCGTGGAGCGTGATCGGACAGGCGCTGCGCGCACGCGGCCGTTGGCCGGGCCTGATGCGCCTGCGCCGCGATTCGGCGGCGGCAGCCCGATCATTGGGCGCGTGCCTAGGGCGCTGCGAGTTCCCCTTGCCAGCCAGCGGCGTATGACGGTTCCTGAAGCCATGACTGCCGCGGTCTATCGCGGTCGGCAGACCGTCGTTCCCGAGTCGGTTGCCGTGCCGTCGATCGGACCCGGCGAACTGCTCGTTCGAGTCGAGGCCTGCGGCATTTGCCACACCGACCTGAAGAAGATCGAGCATGACTTGTTGCCCGCTCCAAGGATCTACGGGCATGAGACCGCCGGAGTCGTTGCCCAGGTCGGGGAGGGCGTCGACAGCTATGCGGTGGGGGATCGTGTGTGTTTCTTTCACCACATTCCGTGCTTCGATTGCCACTACTGCCGCTTCCGTGACTATGCGCAGTGCCCGACATACAAGCGGGTCGGAGTGACTGCCGGTTTCGAGCCCGCCGGCGGCGGCTTCGCCCAGTACGTGAGGGTGATGGACTGGATCGTGCGCCGAGGGGTAGAGCGGATTCCGCCTCATGCCAGCTTCGAGCGCGCGACGTTCGTCGAACCGACCAACACCTGCCTGAAGGGCTTGGCGAAACTGGCCGCGGATCCCGACGAGAGCGTGCTAGTGATGGGGCAGGGCCCGATAGGGCTGCTCTTCACGACGCTGCTGCGTCGGCAAGGCATCCGGTCGGTCTACACCAGCGACCGGCTGGATTCTCGTTTGGAACTGTCCCGCCAATTGGGTGCCGCCGAGGCCTGGGACGCTGCCGGCGATGTGGACCGCTGCGTTCGCCGAGTCTCTAGCGGCCGGGGCGTTGATGCTGTGATCGTGGCCGCATCGGCACCCGGAATCGTCGAACAAGCCGTATCGCTGTCCCGTCGGGGCGGACGCGTGATGCTGTTTGCCCAGACCTCCCCCACGGAGCGCTTCGAACTCGACGGCAAGAGCCTGTGTGCCGAGGACCGCGCTGTGTTCGGTTCGTACAGCGCGTGCGCCGACTTGCAGTCCGAGTCTGCGGCCGCGGTCTGGGACCCCGACTTCCCGGCGGATGCGCTCGTCTCGCACCGATTTCGGCTGGACGAGTTCGAATCCGGCATGCGCTTGGCATCCCGGCCTCGAGAAGGTGCCTTGAAGCTGCTCGTCATGCCACAGGAGTGAGATGCAACCGCGGCGAGACATGCTGGCTTGCGTTCTGCATGGCCAAGAAGACCTCCGCATGGAGCGCGTTGCGGTTCCGACCGTGGGTCCGGCCGACCTGTTGGTCCGGGTCCGTGCCGCGCTCACCTGCGGGACCGACCTGAAGGTCTACCGGCGCGGGCACCACGCCCGCATGATCACCCTGCCGGCCGCGCTGGGCCACGAATTGTCCGGAGACGTCGTGGAGACTGGCTCGGCCGTGCGCTCGTTCAACGTCGGTGACCGCATCGTGGCGGCTAACTCGGCACCCTGCCACAAGTGCTTCTTCTGCCGCCAGGGCGAGAAGAACCTGTGCGAGAACCTGCTCTTCAACAACGGAGCCTACGCGGAGTACATCAGGATTCCCGGGCCTATCGTGGACTGCAACACGCATATCCTCCCCTCCGAGGTCGACTACCGCGACGCCGCTCTGTCCGAGCCGCTGGCATGCGTGCTGAAGGGAATCGACGATACCGGGGTCAAACCTGGCGACACCGTCACCATCATTGGCCTGGGGCCGATCGGGCTGATGTTCGTGCGAGTCGCCAAGATCGCGGGGGCCCGCGTGATCGCTATCGGCAGGCGCCAGGTCCAGCTCGACAGGGCGGAGCATCTTGGAGCGGAGGTGTTGATCGAGTCGCATCGCGGCGACGACCCGACGGACGAGGTCCGGCGGCACACCCGCGGCGGCAGGGGGTCGGACGCGGTGATCGAAGCGGTCGGCTCCCCGCACGCTTGGCGCCAGGCGGTATCCATGGTCCGCTCGGGCGGCAGGGTGAATTTCTTCGGCGGATGCCCGAAGCAGACGGTCGTTTGCTTGGACACGGGCAGACTGCACTATTCCTCCCTCACCCTCAGAGCGACGTTTCACCACACGCCGGACCACATCCGAGAAGCCTTGGAACTGATCAGTCGCGGCGAAGTGCACGCGCGCGACTTCATCGCGGGCGAGGTCCCGCTGACGGAGTTGGCCACGGCGTTCCGGCAGTGGGCGAGCCGTAGAGGCCAGCTCAAGATAGCCATCCTGCCCGACCACGGGCAGTCTTGAGCGGCTAGCCCTCGCCGACGAAGTCTTGCAAGGCTGCCCTCACCCTGGCACAAGCGCCGTCCAAGCGAGCAGCGACGTCTCCGAAATCGTCCACCCCCGCCGCCTCGGCGAATGAGGGTCGCAGGCGCTTGGGGACGGCCGCGCCTCGCTTGTCCGCCTCGAGCAGGCAGTGGAGTGTCTGAACGCGCGTCATCAGCCGCCACGCGTCAGCGAGTCCCGTCGCCAGGTCGGTCGGAATCGCGCCAGACTCTGCAAGCTCCGCCAGCACGTCACCGGGCGTGGCGGCGGATCGGACCGAGGGATGCTCCGGAGCATGGCGGAGCCTGAAATAGTGCGTCAGGACCGCGATGTCGGCGAGGCCCCCGGGATGCTCCGCCACCGCCCGCGGATCGCCATCCGGCGAGGTGCCGCGCAGTCGCCCGATTGCTGCAGCGGCCTGTGCGCGCAAGGCTGAAGGGTCTCGGTGCTTCTCGAGGGCGGCGGACATGCTCTGCGAAACGCGCTCCGCCCCGTCTCCTATGCAGCACACGAGCCTGGGCCAGCACGGTGCCCGCCCGCTCCAGACGCCCTCGCTGAGCCTGGTTTGCAGGGCCTCGTAGCTCGCGGCGGGACCGTCGGTGGCACAGGCGTAGATCTTGCGCCAACCCGGCTTCCCGCGGAGACCGCCCAGCAGCGCCGACTCGAGTCGCTGTGCAGAGGCGGATGCAGCTTGGCCGCTGCGGCCTTGGGCACTGCCGGCATCAAAGACAGCGATCTCGACCCCGGAGCCGACGTTCAGACACCGGCTGCCATAGTGGCCGGTGGCCAGGATCGCTATACCGGTACCAGCCGCAGACGCGTTCGAAGGTGTGATTTCGTCGCTTGCGCACTGTGCCAGAGCCGCAATCGCGCAATCTGCGATGTCAGAGAAGAGCGCTGACGCGTCCAGCGGATCCAGCGCGTGGAACAAGACCCTTGCGCCGACCTTGAAGCGGGCTTCGTGGGTCCACTTCGAAATCTGCTGGACCCTGCCCTCGAAACCCATCACACCCGCCAGCGCGGCGGCCAAGCTCGCTTGCAGAGCGCCGCGATCGGGCGGAGACGAATCGGAATCCGGGTCGAGCAGGCTCTCGAGCAAGGACGGCCTCGCGGTCAGCAGCGCTCCGATCGCCGGTGCCGCGACCATGGTCTCGGCCACGGCCTCCAACACGTGCAGGTTGGCTTGGAAGAGGGTCAGCATGCCGTGCGCGTCTGGGATTCGGTCGATTAACTCGTCGAACCGGCGCAGGGCCAGGTCAGGATCCTCCGTCCCGCAGGAAGCAATCACGAGCGAGGGGATCAGGGACTGGAACAATTCCAGCGCCCGGCGCTCTCGCGCCACGGTGTGCCGTCCCGTGCGCCATCGCTCCACAATGGCGAATGCTGCCGCTGGGTCGCGGTAGCCCATGCGTCCGAGCCTCTCCTCAGTTTCCGCCCGGCTGCGTCCGGACAGCGCTGACGAGGCGCTCGCAACCGTCATTTCGTGGGGCAGCTCGAAGAACGACTCGTACTGGTCCTCGACGTTGCGCAGGTGCCCGGTCAGGGCCTCGCGGAACGCTCGGCCGTCGGAGTATCCGAGAAACCGGGCCAAGATCTCGTAGTCGGCCTCTCTCTTCGGCAGCGAGTGCGTCTGGCGGTCGCCGACCATCTGGATGCGGTGCTCGACCCGGCGGAGGTACTCGTAGGCTGCGCCGAGCTTCTCGCTGGCGGAGTCCGGGATCCTGCCGGCCGCGGCGAGCGCCGCCAGCGAGTCGCAGGTGCCGATCAGGCGCAGCGAGGGGTCGGTGCCCCCCCAGACCAACTGGTGCGCTTGGGCGAAGAACTCGATTTCGCGAATGCCGCCCCGGCCGAGCTTGAGGTTCTGGCCGACCTCGCCGATCTGCCCGCCGCGGTGCTGCGCGTCGATCCGCCGCTTGGTCTCGTGCAGTTCCTGCACGGTGGCGAAGTCGAGGCTGTCACGCCACACGAATGACCCTAGCCGTTCCAAGAAGCGCTCGCCGGCGGCGATGTCGCCGGCGACCGGCCGCGCCTTGATCATCGCCGCGCGCTCCCATGTCTGGCCGCGCTTGGCGTAGTATTCCAAAGCTGCCTTGGTTGAGATGACCAGCGGCATGGACACCGGATCGGGGCGAAGCCTGAGATCCACCGGGAACACGCGCCCCTCGATGGTGGGCTCGGCCAGCAGGTCGACGAACCGACGTGCTAACCGCATGAAATGGGAGGGCGCCGCGTGGCGGTCCGCCAGCGGAGCCACGTCGGGATCGTACAGCAGTATGAGATCAATGTCGGAGGAGTAGTTCAGCTCCCTTCCGCCGAGCTTGCCCATCCCGATCACGATCAGGCCCGAGTCGTCTTCGCATACTTCACGCCCCTCGGCGAACGCTCCCTCGGCCGAGAGCCTGGCCAGTTGCGCGCGCAGGGCCACCGAGCAGGCCGCACGGGCGAACTCCGAGAGCGCGCCGGTCACCTCGCGCAGCGACCACATCCCTGCTATGTCGGCGAGCCCGACCGCCAGCGCGACGCGCCGACGTGCGCGGCGCAGCGTGCGCCCGACCTCCTGCTCGGAGGAGTCGACGGGGAGCGACAGCAAGCCGTCAACAATCGCGTCGACGCAGCGGTCCGGACCGCTCTTCCAGAGCTCGCGCACAAAGCCCTGGTGGGCTAACGCGCAGCTCTCCAGGAACGGGCTGGCCCCGCAGATGCATCGCAGCATGGCACCGCCGTCGGCTGATGCGGGGAAGTGCAGGGCGAAGTCCCGGTCCGCTCCCGGGCCGAGAGCGTTCGCGGCGTCGCTCCACTTTCTCAGGCCCACGGCCGCGCGGTCGGGGTTTGCCGGTGCCGGCCAAACGTCAGCGGCATTCAATCGACGCTCCGCCCGAGATGCCATCAAGCCTTAGTGCCGCGTCAGCGTCTGCTGCGCCGTTGGCTCCCCGCCTAATCTTGACCGCCGCAGCGATCGGTACGGGGTAACTCCCCTGCTCGTACGTGCCACATCGTATCAGAAGCAGTGTCGTCGGCTGCGCTCTCGATGATTCGTAGCGGCCGACTTGGCGCTATGAGCGGGCGTGTGCGCTGCGCGGCCGAGAAGCTCGACGGCCGCAGGTGACAGCGGCTCGCGACTAGCTTGGCGATTGAGAGTCCTTTGGATGCGTCTGCGATATTGCATAATGTCAGCGTGGGCGTGAGCACTCACGGGCGGTTGCGAGTTCTTGCTGTCCGCGCATTCTGGATGTCTTTGAGCAAGAGGAATTCGTGCCAAGTTCGATGCATGTAACGCCGAACGGGCCGCACCGCATCTTGGTGGTCGACGACGAACCCGATCTGGAGCAATTGATCAGGCAGCGCATGAGGCGCGAGATCCGTTCCGGACAATTTGAGATGGAGTTCGCTTACAACGGCTTGGAAGCACTCGCCAAGCTAGAGAAGCTGGACCGTTTCGATATGGTGCTGTCGGACATCAACATGCCGAAGATGGACGGGCTGGCACTGCTGGAGCGGATTCCGACTGTCGATCCTGACGTGAAGGCAGTGATCGTGTCCGCCTACGGGGACATGAAGAACATTCGCACAGCGATGAATCGGGGGGCGTTTGACTTTGTCACCAAGCCGATCGATTTCGGTGACCTGCGGGTGACGATCGACCGTACCTTGCAGAACTCGGCCGTCTGGCGGGAGGCGATGCAGTCCCGCAGTCAGTTGATGGCGTTAGAGAACGAACTTGACGTCGCCCGCCGGATGCAGGCTTCGATACTTCCGACAGAGTTTCCCAAGACGGACAGCTTCGAAGTGTACGCCAACATGCAGCCGGCCCGGGCGGTGGGCGGGGATTTCTATGATGTGCAGACCTTGGACCAATCACGCGTTGGAATGGCCGTCGCCGACGTCTCTGGCAAGGGTGTGCCCGCCGCACTATTCATGATGTCAAGCCGAACGCTGCTCAAGGGTGCGGCGATCGGCTCTTCGGATCCAGCGATGGTGCTGACGACGGTCAACACCGTGCTCAGCGACGACAACTCAGAGATGATGTTCGTGACGGTGCTATACGCGGTGTTCGACCCTAAGACGCGTGCCTACACGTATGTTTGCGGCGGCCACGACGCGCCGGTGGTGGTGCATGCCGATGGCAGCTCGACGCCGCTGCCGCACACGGGAGGTATTGCGCTGGGAGTACTGCCGAATGTGTCCTACCGGTCGCATACGGTGACGCTGGAGGAAGGCGACACGGTGCTGCTGTATACCGATGGGGTCACTGAAGCGCAGAACAGATCTGGCGAGCAGTTCGGCTTGGAGCGACTCCAAGAGGTCTTCCAAGAGGAGACGCCGTCTCGAGCGGAGGCGGCCACCCGAATGGTGTTCCAAGCAGTGCGGGACTTCGCAGGGACGGCGCCGCAGTTCGACGACATCACGTGCTTGGCGCTGTGTCAGCGGGGGTAGGTGGCGATGGCGGACCAGGTCAGTCTCAATCTAGAGTCGAGCCTAGAATCCTTGAGCCAGATCGAGCGGGAGGTCGCAGCATTTGGGGCCGAGCACGGATGGCCGGCTGACCTGCTCTTCCACGTCCAATTGGTGCTGGATGAGCTGGCAACGAACGTGATCAATCACGGGTACGGCGCAAGTGGGCACGAATTCCAGATCACGATCAAGTCCAAGCCGCAGGCCGTACGCATCGAAATGGTGGACGAAGCGCGACCGTTCGATCCGCTGCAGGATGCCCCGAATCCGACCACCGATGCGAGCTTGGAAGAGCGGGAGGCGGGTGGACTGGGAGTGCATATCGCCAAGCAGCTGATGGACGAGATGGAATACAGGCGCGAGGACGGCAAGAACCGTCTGACACTCGTGAAGAATCGCTGAAGATGGGCAGGTTTGGCAGAACCGCTGGGGTCGTTGCGCTGTGGATGGCGCTGGCAGCCGGCACGGCAACCGCACAGGGCTTGGAAGCGGAGGAGCAGACAGTACTGTTCGGGCAGTCAGCTCCATTGAGTGGCCCGGCACAGCAGCTGGGCAGCGATGCACGAGCCGGGATCTTGGCGGCGTTCGCGGAGGCCAACCGCAAGGGCGGAGTGCACGGACGCAAGCTCGAGCTGCTGTCACTGGACGACGCCTACGAGCCTGCCAGCGCACTGGCCAACACCGAAAGCCTGATCGAGGATCACAACGTCTTCGCACTAATTGGCTCGGTAGGCACGCCGACCACGGTGGTGGCGGTGCCAGTGGCGGCCGAGGCCGGGGTGCCCTTCATCGCGCCTGTGACGGGTGCCGAGTTCCTGAGAGACGACCACTGGACTACTGTTATCAACCTGCGGGCGTCGTACTTTCAGGAGACGCGTGAAATTGTCACACGGCTCGTCGAGGATCTTGGCGTCGAGCGCATCGCGGTGTTGTATCAGGACGATTCCTACGGTCGCGCCGGGCTGAACGGCGTGCAAGCTGCTCTGAAGGAGCGTGGCCTGGAACAGGTCGCCGTGGGGGTGTACACCCGCAACACGACGGCAGTGAAGACGGCGCTGTTGGAGCTGCGCGCCGCCGCGCCCGGGGCGGTGGTTTTGATTGGAGCCTATAGTCCGGTGGCGACGGCGATCCAATGGGCTAGGTACATCGGTATGGACGCCGTGTTCGCGACGGTATCATTCAGCGGCACCAACGCGCTTGCGGAGGCCATGGGGGCGCGCGGACAAGGAGTGTACGTGACTCAGGTCGTGCCCTTTCCGTCGCCGACATCGCCAATCGCACGGGCTTATCTGGCGGCCCTGCGAGCGAACTCGCGCGGATCGTTTCCGAGCTTCGTTTCGTTCGAGGGTTACTTGGCGGGCCGCCTAGCGATCGCGGGCTTGGAACGGACCGGGCCGAGTCTGGATCGGACAGAATTCCTCCGCCAAGTGCTTGACGGTCCGCCGATCGACCTGCACGGCTTCCGCCTGAGCTACGGTGGCGACGACAACCAAGGCTCGGACCAAGTCTTTCTGACGGTGATCGGCCCTAGTCTGGCCTACGAAGCAGCCCAAAAGATGGAGCGCCAATAGCCTATGGCCGACCTCGGGCGGCTCGTGCGCAAGCTGAGCCTGGGGCGCGTGCAAGCCCGCTTGCGCGATCTGCCGCTGGTGTCCGGCCAGCGTGTCAAGCGCTTGGCGGGAGCGCGGCGGGGCATCGCCGTGCAGATGTATCTGGGACTCGGCGGGGCCGCGTCTTTGACCGCTATGGCCAGCGTGGTCGCGCTGATCTCGTTCAACGAAGTGCGGCAATCGCAGGAGGTCATGAATCAGAGGACCGTGCCGGACATGGCCGCGGCGTTTGCCGTCGCGCAGCGCGTCGGGGCATTGGTTGATGCGGCGCCGTCGCTGACCGTGGTCGATTCGGTCGATCTGTTTGAAGAGCGCCGTCAACAGATCGGTGAGCAACTGCGCGTCTTCGAAGAGAGCCTGCAGGTACTGGCCGGGCGCCGGGGAGAGAGCGAGGGCATTCGGCGGATCCGTGTCCGGGGGCGCGAGATGTCGACCAACATGCAGGCAATCGAAGTCTCCCAAGAGCGGGCGTTCGAACTGGCGGGGCAGCGCACCGCGATCAGCGAGCAGATCGCGCGCATCGACGCCGCGCTCACCAACCTCGTCATCTCGATCATCGACGACCAGTTCTTTTACACGATGACGGGCTACCTGAATCTAGGTGAGCCGCCGGTCCCGCGAGCGACGCACCTTACGGAGCAGGAGGTCACGCGCTACCGCCTAATGGCTGAGTTGCGCGAGGGCGCGGCCGTGACCAGCCAGCTCGTCGCCAATGCGACGGCGATCTCTGACGAGGCCGAATTGCGCACCCTGCTGGATCGCTTCGAGGCGGCTTCGAGCCGCACGCTGCGCAACCTGAACCAGATCGGCGAACTGCAATCCGGAGACGAGATCATCGCGCTCTTTCGCGAGCTCTTCGAGCTGTCTACCGGGCCGGGCGGCTTGCTGGAAGTGCGCCAGCAGGAACTGGAGGTGCTCGGCCAGCAAGGCGCGCTGCTGGACCGCAACCGCGAGATCGCGACGGGCTTGGTGGTCGAAGTCGAGGGCTTGGTGGCCGGTCTGCGCTCCAGCACACAGCTTGCGGCACAGTCCTCCGCGGAGGCGATCCAGACGGCCATCCAGCGGCTGCTGGGGCTGAACTTGGTCACGCTGGCCGGCGCCGCCGTGATCGGCTGGCTGTTCGTCGGCCGGCATCTCTTGCGCCGCCTGCACAAGCTTTCCTCAACCATGCTGAACATGGCCGGGGGCGATCTCGAGAAGGAAGTGGAGGTGGAGGGTTCGGACGAGGTGGCCGACATGGCGCAGGCCTTGGAGGTATTCCGGCGGCACGCGCTGGAAGTGCAACGCTTGAACCTGGTCGAGAAGCTGGCAGAGGACCTCAAGGGCAAGAATCTGGAGCTGGAGGGCGTCTTGGCGGACCTGCGCACAGCACAGGACCAGATCGTCATGCGTGAGAAGCTGGCGGCGCTGGGCGAATTGACGGCCGGCGTGGCGCATGAGATCAAGAACCCGCTGAACTTCGTGAAGAATTTCTCGGAAGTCTCGCAGGAACTGCTCACCGAGCTGCAAGAGGCGCTGCCGGACGGAGACGAACCGCTCACCAAGGAGCAGCGAGAGGAATTGGCCGATATCTGCGATTACCTGACAGGGAACCTGGAGCGGATCCACGGGCACGGCGAGCGTGCGAACCGGATCGTGAACGATATGCTGATGATGGGGCGCGGTTCAAACGAATGGCGCCCGACCGGGATCAACCGCTTGGTCACCGAGCATGCCAATCTGGCCTACCATAGCGCTCGGGCCACCGATTCGAATTTCCAGCTGAGCATCGAGGAGGACCTAGACGAGCGCGTGGGAGAAGTGGACGCTGTCCCGCAAGACTTGGGGCGGGTGGTCCTGAACATGGTTTCCAACGCCTGCCACGCCACCAACGAGAGGCGGGTATCCGGACAAGAGGCAGGCTATGCCCCCACCCTGAAGATTCGCACGGTGGACGCCGGAGACAGGTACGAGATTCGCATTCGGGACAATGGCCACGGCATTCCGGACGAGGTGCTAGAGAAGATGTTCAATCCCTTTTTCACGACCAAGCCTACCGATCAGGGCACGGGGCTGGGCTTGGCGCTGTCAAACGACATCGTGCGCGAGCACGGCGGCGAGATTCGCGTAGAGACTGCAGTTGGCGAATTCACCGAAATGATCGTCGACTTGCCGAAACATGCGAACGTCGCCGCCCACGGTGACGGAGAGGGCGAGTAGGCCGCTTAATCCCGGCCCTGCGCGCCGGACTGGTGCTCGTTCGAATCGCTTAGGCCTGTTGCCGAAACAACTCCGTCAACTTGTGCATGCGGGGGCAATCCGGACGCTCTCGGTGTCGCTGGCAGCCTTGGCCTTGAGCGCGATGGAATCGAGGGCGGCCTCTCCAATGAATCGTGCTCTGCCTCGCCGTGACGGCCCGCGCCTAGAAGGCCATGCGAATGATTTTGTCAAGAAGAGACTCCATGCCTTTCATCGGTTCGGACCTGATACTTGCACTCACATCGACCTGCGATGGATCCTTCAAGAACTGCACGAGTTCCGCAACGTAAGGAGATTCATCCATCAGCCAGCCGTGAGAAATCATCGTCTGTATTCCTATTTGCCAGTTCCTTGCAATCGCTTCCCGTCCTGCATCCATACCGAATCTAGGGCCAATGATTGGCAAGGACGAAAGCCTGTGCTCCCGCCGATTCAAGAACAGTATCTCCTCCTGCACAGCTTCAGGAAACTCTCCGAAGGAAAACGGAAGAGCGAATTTCTCTAGGTCGACTTTGCTTCTCACATAGGCAGTGGTCCACCCGGGCAGGAAACTAGAGGTGGCCATGAAGCTCCCTACCGTTTCTCCCGGATCAATAGCGTCACCCAACCCAAGCCAACCGGATAGTTTTCCACGAGAATCTAGCTGCATTAGCTCGGGTCCACTCAAGTCTTCGTAAAGCGCAGCCTGCGGTACTACCCCAGACCCGCGTGCGGGAATGCCGCTGTTCCAATTGGTAGGATCTTCCAATCGTAGAGAGCGGTCGTCTGGATTAGACACGAAGTCCCACGCGCGGATCAAGCGCGTTGCTCCGATTCCGTTGGACACTTGGTACGAATAGATGAAGGTCCCATCTCGTGGAACGGCAACGACACTAAACTCAATTTCCGGACGCCCTAGATTGGGCACTTCGTAGCCGAATTCGACGAACTCTGTCTCTGAAACAAATTTGGTCCCGAGATCTTCCGGATAGCGAATCACATATCCTGTTTCGGACTCGTCCTTGCAAACATACCGCAGATGCCTTCTGGGCGCCAGCGACCGAGCAAGTGCTTGCGCCAGTTCTTGTGCTCGACCTTGAGGCAATGACCTAACGATCGTGCGCGCCCGTTCAGCAAGAGCCGGTGACCCATCCCGCCTGTCGGCAGCCCCGTCCTCGACATCAATTCCCGGCACAGGTGCAGCGCTCGATACACAGCTGGGCGTCGAGAACCAGCCCCGGACAGCCCCCACCCGCTGAGCCCTTGCCGACAGTCCGATGGAGAACACCAGAGCAAGGCACGCAAGGATTCGTCGATCTCTTGCCGGAACCGTCAATGACACCCCTGGACCTCCCTGAGCAGCATCCCTTCAACGCAGTGCCATGCGGACAGCCTTGTCGAGAAGACCTTCCGCGCCCCGGCTCGGAGGGACCCCAACTTCCAAGGCAATCTGCGCTTCTGGCGCGGAGGCTGCGATGTGCGCGAGTGCGCCGAGCAGCTTGACAACGTACGGCGATCCTGCCGACAGATGACCGGCGGAAACCATCATCTGGACGCCAACGTGCCAGTCTCCCGCAATCCAAGTCCGATCAGCGCCCGGACCGAACTTCGGGCCAATGGTCAATACCGGAGTGTAGTAATGCTCCGGCCTGGACAGCGTGTCCAGCCCAGACCTGACCTCCTCCGAGAGTTCTTGCTGCGGGAGCTCGATGGCATTGTCGGAACCGACGTATGCCATAGTCCAGCCCGGCCGCAGGTCCGACGTAAGCGCAAACTGAGAGAGGCTCTCTCCAGCTTGGATCGCAAGTCGGTCGGATGGCGCCTGCCAGCGAGACAAGTCACTTCCACCCGCGTTTGGCGTTGGCCCCACGGCTGCTGCTGTGCTCTCCCGAGCGGTCACCGTCAAGACTCGGTCGGAGCGTGGCTCCGAAACCCCGACTAGCCAGCTCGGATGCGTCATCCTCGCCGTGCGACCTGTAGAGGGGGTCATCAGGCCCCAAGTCGTGATCGGGGCCATAGCACCAACTCCGTTCGACAGACGGTAGGCGTAACCGAAGCCAACACCTTCGGTCAGCATGGCAACGTCAACTTGGAGTCGCGGCAAGCTGCGGTTACCCAAGGCAACTCGGAACTGGCTTGATCCTGTTTCCGCGCGACCGGAGGAAGCCGCCACGAATTCCCCGCTCTGCGGATCGCGGCAAAAGCCCTCGAGGCGTCCTCCAGAAACTTCGTTCAAGAGTTGTCGGGCAATGTCTCGCTCCATCCCTTGCGGGAGCTCTGCTAGAAGTCTCTTGATTTCTTCTTGAGAAGAGAGTGGTTCGGATTCGACCGAGCCGCAGACCGGCGATGACAGGAAACTCACCCTAGGCAGCGCTTCTTGAGCAAAGCACTGCATAGTGATGGTCAGCCAAGCGACTGAGCTAGTGAAACGAAGCATGATACCTCCCTGTTCCATTTGGTGCGTTACCAGTTGCAGTGCACGTGGCGTTGAACGCCAGATCCTTCGACAGCTGCGCGAGAAGCGCCCGCATCCTTGCAATCGTCAACAAAGTCTTCCAGCAGCTCGGCTGGGATCGAGCCATGTCCTCCATTGCCGCCAACATCAACGGCCGTTCCGCTAGAACGGTGTGGTGAGTGGTGCGGAGGTTTCCGGTTTTGTTCGATATCGTTCGTCCGCTTGACAAGCTCATACCGTTGACAGCGCTCTGGTCATTCCTAAACCTCGACAACACTCGAGGGGGAGACTGACCAGCTTCTGCGCCTGGAGCGGTAGCAACAGGCCACATAGGCATATCCCCGCTAGCATGAGCGCGAATCTTGGAACCTGAAAAACAAGGGAATTAGGCAAGCATGCATGTCGCGAAGCTCTACTTATCAAGACTCCCGAAGTGGCAAATCATCACAGTCCTTTTTGCGGGCGCGACAATTCGGGGCTGCAATCTCTCGATTTAGCCGACGAGTTTCCTATCCCCAGTCTCCGGGTAGACGGAAAGTTCGTGTGGGACGCCTAGTCGGACGGCGGAAGCCGCACTCTCGCCGGGCCGGGTGGCTTCGTTCGTCCTGACGCAAGTTCCATCCCGAGGGCATCGACAGCGTCGGGCCGAACACTGTGGACTGCGGCGGAGCACGAAATGTGAGCGATGCCGCTGTGGGACTAGGATCGGGCCGCAAGACGCTTTCGCCTGTGATTCACGGACAATCTGGCCAGCGACAACTACTTTGGCCGGCGTGTTGCCTCATTTCCGGATGTTACCCACCGTCCTCACAAAGATGCTACCGCCTCTCCGGTGAGGGTTGCAGCCACCGGATCCTCTGTTGGTGGTTCGTGGCCAGCCCTCCGCAAGGGACGGAGCAGTGGCGGGCGCGGTACCGCGCCCGCCACTGCTCCGTCCCTTGCGGAGGGCTGGCCACGAACCACCAACAGAGGATCCGGTGGCTGCAACCCTCACCGGAGAGGCGGTAGCATCTTTGTGAGGACGGTGGGTAACATCCGGAAATGAGGCAACACGCCGGCCAAAGTAGTTGTCGCTGGCCAGATTGTCCGTGAATCACAGGCGAAAGCGTCTTGCGGCCCGATCCTAGTCCCACAGCGGCATCGCTCACATTTCGTGCTCCGCCGCAGTCCACAGTGTTCGGCCCGACGCTGTCGATGCCCTCGGGATGGAACTTGCGTCAGGACGAACGAAGCCACCCGGCCCGGCGAGAGTGCGGCTTCCGCCGTCCGACTAGGCGTCCCACACGAACTTTCCGTCTACCCGGAGACTGGGGATAGGAAACTCGTCGGCTAAATCGAGAGATTGCAGCCCCGAATTGTCGCGCCCGCAAAAAGGACTGTGATGATTTGCCACTTCGGGAGTCTTGATAAGTAGAGCTTCGCGACATGCATGCTTGCCTAATTCCCTTGTTTTTCAGGTTCCAAGATTCGCGCTCATGCTAGCGGGGATATGCCTATGTGGCCTGTTGCTACCGCTCCAGGCGCAGAAGCTGGTCAGTCTCCCCCTCGAGTGTTGTCGAGGTTTAGGAATGACCAGAGCGCTGTCAACGGTATGAGCTTGTCAAGCGGACGAACGATATCGAACAAAACCGGAAACCTCCGCACCACTCACCACACCGTTCTAGCGGAACGGCCGTTGATGTTGGCGGCAATGGAGGACATGGCTCGATCCCAGCCGAGCTGCTGGAAGACTTTGTTGACGATTGCAAGGATGCGGGCGCTTCTCGCGCAGCTGTCGAAGGATCTGGCGTTCAACGCCACGTGCACTGCAACTGGTAACGCACCAAATGGAACAGGGAGGTATCATGCTTCGTTTCACTAGCTCAGTCGCTTGGCTGACCATCACTATGCAGTGCTTTGCTCAAGAAGCGCTGCCTAGGGTGAGTTTCCTGTCATCGCCGGTCTGCGGCTCGGTCGAATCCGAACCACTCTCTTCTCAAGAAGAAATCAAGAGACTTCTAGCAGAGCTCCCGCAAGGGATGGAGCGAGACATTGCCCGACAACTCTTGAACGAAGTTTCTGGAGGACGCCTCGAGGGCTTTTGCCGCGATCCGCAGAGCGGGGAATTCGTGGCGGCTTCCTCCGGTCGCGCGGAAACAGGATCAAGCCAGTTCCGAGTTGCCTTGGGTAACCGCAGCTTGCCGCGACTCCAAGTTGACGTTGCCATGCTGACCGAAGGTGTTGGCTTCGGTTACGCCTACCGTCTGTCGAACGGAGTTGGTGCTATGGCCCCGATCACGACTTGGGGCCTGATGACCCCCTCTACAGGTCGCACGGCGAGGATGACGCATCCGAGCTGGCTAGTCGGGGTTTCGGAGCCACGCTCCGACCGAGTCTTGACGGTGACCGCTCGGGAGAGCACAGCAGCAGCCGTGGGGCCAACGCCAAACGCGGGTGGAAGTGACTTGTCTCGCTGGCAGGCGCCATCCGACCGACTTGCGATCCAAGCTGGAGAGAGCCTCTCTCAGTTTGCGCTTACGTCGGACCTGCGGCCGGGCTGGACTATGGCATACGTCGGTTCCGACAATGCCATCGAGCTCCCGCAGCAAGAACTCTCGGAGGAGGTCAGGTCTGGGCTGGACACGCTGTCCAGGCCGGAGCATTACTACACTCCGGTATTGACCATTGGCCCGAAGTTCGGTCCGGGCGCTGATCGGACTTGGATTGCGGGAGACTGGCACGTTGGCGTCCAGATGATGGTTTCCGCCGGTCATCTGTCGGCAGGATCGCCGTACGTTGTCAAGCTGCTCGGCGCACTCGCGCACATCGCAGCCTCCGCGCCAGAAGCGCAGATTGCCTTGGAAGTTGGGGTCCCTCCGAGCCGGGGCGCGGAAGGTCTTCTCGACAAGGCTGTCCGCATGGCACTGCGTTGAAGGGATGCTGCTCAGGGAGGTCCAGGGGTGTCATTGACGGTTCCGGCAAGAGATCGACGAATCCTTGCGTGCCTTGCTCTGGTGTTCTCCATCGGACTGTCGGCAAGGGCTCAGCGGGTGGGGGCTGTCCGGGGCTGGTTCTCGACGCCCAGCTGTGTATCGAGCGCTGCACCTGTGCCGGGAATTGATGTCGAGGACGGGGCTGCCGACAGGCGGGATGGGTCACCGGCTCTTGCTGAACGGGCGCGCACGATCGTTAGGTCATTGCCTCAAGGTCGAGCACAAGAACTGGCGCAAGCACTTGCTCGGTCGCTGGCGCCCAGAAGGCATCTGCGGTATGTTTGCAAGGACGAGTCCGAAACAGGATATGTGATTCGCTATCCGGAAGATCTCGGGACCAAATTTGTTTCAGAGACAGAGTTCGTCGAATTCGGCTACGAAGTGCCCAATCTAGGGCGTCCGGAAATTGAGTTTAGTGTCGTTGCCGTTCCACGAGATGGGACCTTCATCTATTCGTACCAAGTGTCCAACGGAATCGGAGCAACGCGCTTGATCCGCGCGTGGGACTTCGTGTCTAATCCAGACGACCGCTCTCTACGATTGGAAGATCCTACCAATTGGAACAGCGGCATTCCCGCACGCGGGTCTGGGGTAGTACCGCAGGCTGCGCTTTACGAAGACTTGAGTGGACCCGAGCTAATGCAGCTAGATTCTCGTGGAAAACTATCCGGTTGGCTTGGGTTGGGTGACGCTATTGATCCGGGAGAAACGGTAGGGAGCTTCATGGCCACCTCTAGTTTCCTGCCCGGGTGGACCACTGCCTATGTGAGAAGCAAAGTCGACCTAGAGAAATTCGCTCTTCCGTTTTCCTTCGGAGAGTTTCCTGAAGCTGTGCAGGAGGAGATACTGTTCTTGAATCGGCGGGAGCACAGGCTTTCGTCCTTGCCAATCATTGGCCCTAGATTCGGTATGGATGCAGGACGGGAAGCGATTGCAAGGAACTGGCAAATAGGAATACAGACGATGATTTCTCACGGCTGGCTGATGGATGAATCTCCTTACGTTGCGGAACTCGTGCAGTTCTTGAAGGATCCATCGCAGGTCGATGTGAGTGCAAGTATCAGGTCCGAACCGATGAAAGGCATGGAGTCTCTTCTTGACAAAATCATTCGCATGGCCTTCTAGGCGCGGGCCGTCACGGCGAGGCAGAGCACGATTCATTGGAGAGGCCGCCCTCGATTCCATCGCGCTCAAGGCCAAGGCTGCCAGCGACACCGAGAGCGTCCGGATTGCCCCCGCATGCACAAGTTGACGGAGTTGTTTCGGCAACAGGCCTAAGCGATTCGAACGAGCACCAGTCCGGCGCGCAGGGCCGGGATTAAGCGGCCTACTCGCCCTCTCCGTCACCGTGGGCGGCGACGTTCGCATGTTTCGGCAAGTCGACGATCATTTCGGTGAATTCGCCAACTGCAGTCTCTACGCGAATCTCGCCGCCGTGCTCGCGCACGATGTCGTTTGACAGCGCCAAGCCCAGCCCCGTGCCCTGATCGGTAGGCTTGGTCGTGAAAAAGGGATTGAACATCTTCTCTAGCACCTCGTCCGGAATGCCGTGGCCATTGTCCCGAATGCGAATCTCGTACCTGTCTCCGGCGTCCACCGTGCGAATCTTCAGGGTGGGGGCATAGCCTGCCTCTTGTCCGGATACCCGCCTCTCGTTGGTGGCGTGGCAGGCGTTGGAAACCATGTTCAGGACCACCCGCCCCAAGTCTTGCGGGACAGCGTCCACTTCTCCCACGCGCTCGTCTAGGTCCTCCTCGATGCTCAGCTGGAAATTCGAATCGGTGGCCCGAGCGCTATGGTAGGCCAGATTGGCATGCTCGGTGACCAAGCGGTTGATCCCGGTCGGGCGCCATTCGTTTGAACCGCGCCCCATCATCAGCATATCGTTCACGATCCGGTTCGCACGCTCGCCGTGCCCGTGGATCCGCTCCAGGTTCCCTGTCAGGTAATCGCAGATATCGGCCAATTCCTCTCGCTGCTCCTTGGTGAGCGGTTCGTCTCCGTCCGGCAGCGCCTCTTGCAGCTCGGTGAGCAGTTCCTGCGAGACTTCCGAGAAATTCTTCACGAAGTTCAGCGGGTTCTTGATCTCATGCGCCACGCCGGCCGTCAATTCGCCCAGCGCCGCCAGCTTCTCACGCATGACGATCTGGTCCTGTGCTGTGCGCAGGTCCGCCAAGACGCCCTCCAGCTCCAGATTCTTGCCCTTGAGGTCCTCTGCCAGCTTCTCGACCAGGTTCAAGCGTTGCACTTCCAGCGCGTGCCGCCGGAATACCTCCAAGGCCTGCGCCATGTCGGCCACCTCGTCCGAACCCTCCACCTCCACTTCCTTCTCGAGATCGCCCCCGGCCATGTTCAGCATGGTTGAGGAAAGCTTGTGCAGGCGGCGCAAGAGATGCCGGCCGACGAACAGCCAGCCGATCACGGCGGCGCCGGCCAGCGTGACCAAGTTCAGCCCCAGCAGCCGCTGGATGGCCGTCTGGATCGCCTCCGCGGAGGACTGTGCCGCAAGCTGTGTGCTGGAGCGCAGACCGGCCACCAAGCCCTCGACTTCGACCACCAAGCCCGTCGCGATCTCGCGGTTGCGGTCCAGCAGCGCGCCTTGCTGGCCGAGCACCTCCAGTTCCTGCTGGCGCACTTCCAGCAAGCCGCCCGGCCCGGTAGACAGCTCGAAGAGCTCGCGAAAGAGCGCGATGATCTCGTCTCCGGATTGCAGTTCGCCGATCTGGTTCAGGTTGCGCAGCGTGCGGCTCGAAGCCGCCTCGAAGCGATCCAGCAGGGTGCGCAATTCGGCCTCGTCAGAGATCGCCGTCGCATTGGCGACGAGCTGGCTGGTCACGGCCGCGCCCTCGCGCAACTCAGCCATTAGGCGGTAGCGCGTGACCTCCTGCTCCGTAAGGTGCGTCGCTCGCGGGACCGGCGGCTCACCTAGATTCAGGTAGCCCGTCATCGTGTAAAAGAACTGGTCGTCGATGATCGAGATGACGAGGTTGGTGAGCGCGGCGTCGATGCGCGCGATCTGCTCGCTGATCGCGGTGCGCTGCCCCGCCAGTTCGAACGCCCGCTCTTGGGAGACTTCGATTGCCTGCATGTTGGTCGACATCTCGCGCCCCCGGACACGGATCCGCCGAATGCCCTCGCTCTCTCCCCGGCGCCCGGCCAGTACCTGCAGGCTCTCTTCGAAGACGCGCAGTTGCTCACCGATCTGTTGACGGCGCTCTTCAAACAGATCGACCGAATCGACCACGGTCAGCGACGGCGCCGCATCAACCAATGCCCCGACGCGCTGCGCGACGGCAAACGCCGCGGCCATGTCCGGCACGGTCCTCTGATTCATGACCTCCTGCGATTGCCGCACTTCGTTGAACGAGATCAGCGCGACCACGCTGGCCATAGCGGTCAAAGACGCGGCCCCGCCGAGTCCCAGATACATCTGCACGGCGATGCCCCGCCGCGCTCCCGCCAAGCGCTTGACACGCTGGCCGGACACCAGCGGCAGATCGCGCAAGCGGGCTTGCACGCGCCCCAGGCTCAGCTTGCGCACGAGCCGCCCGAGGTCGGCCATAGGCTATTGGCGCTCCATCTTTTGGGCTGCTTCGTAGGCCAGACTAGGGCCGATCACCGTCAGAAAGACTTGGTCCGAGCCTTGGTTGTCGTCGCCACCGTAGCTCAGGCGGAAGCCGTGCAGGTCGATCGGCGGACCGTCAAGCACTTGGCGGAGGAATTCTGTCCGATCCAGACTCGGCCCGGTCCGTTCCAAGCCCGCGATCGCTAGGCGGCCCGCCAAGTAACCCTCGAACGAAACGAAGCTCGGAAACGATCCGCGCGAGTTCGCTCGCAGGGCCGCCAGATAAGCCCGTGCGATTGGCGATGTCGGCGACGGAAAGGGCACGACCTGAGTCACGTACACTCCTTGTCCGCGCGCCCCCATGGCCTCCGCAAGCGCGTTGGTGCCGCTGAATGATACCGTCGCGAACACGGCGTCCATACCGATGTACCTAGCCCATTGGATCGCCGTCGCCACCGGACTATAGGCTCCAATCAAAACCACCGCCCCGGGCGCGGCGGCGCGCAGCTCCAACAGCGCCGTCTTCACTGCCGTCGTGTTGCGGGTGTACACCCCCACGGCGACCTGTTCCAGGCCACGCTCCTTCAGAGCAGCTTGCACGCCGTTCAGCCCGGCGCGACCGTAGGAATCGTCCTGATACAACACCGCGATGCGCTCGACGCCAAGATCCTCGACGAGCCGTGTGACAATTTCACGCGTCTCCTGAAAGTACGACGCCCGCAGGTTGATAACAGTAGTCCAGTGGTCGTCTCTCAGGAACTCGGCACCCGTCACAGGCGCGATGAAGGGCACCCCGGCCTCGGCCGCCACTGGCACCGCCACCACCGTGGTCGGCGTGCCTACCGAGCCAATTAGTGCGAAGACGTTGTGATCCTCGATCAGGCTTTCGGTGTTGGCCAGTGCGCTGGCAGGCTCGTAGGCGTCGTCCAGTGACAGCAGCTCGAGCTTGCGTCCGTGCACTCCGCCCTTGCGGTTGGCCTCCGCGAACGCCGCCAAGATCCCGGCTCGTGCATCGCTGCCCAGCTGCTGTGCCGGGCCACTCAATGGAGCT
This sequence comes from Bryobacterales bacterium, assembly GCA_022825595.1. GTDB lineage: Bacteria > Acidobacteriota > Terriglobia > Bryobacterales > UBA6623 > VXMF01. The sequence goes on from JAJDWM010000161.1 coordinate 24,108, forward strand.
GACTGCCCGAACAGTACTGTCTGCTCCTCCGCTTCCAAGCCCTGTGCGGTTGCCGTGCCGGCTGCCAGCGCCATCCACAGCGCAACGACCCCAGCGGTTCTGCCAAACCTGCCCATCTTCAGCGATTCTTCACGAGTGTCAGACGGTTCTTGCCGTCCTCGCGCCTGTATTCCATCTCGTCCATCAGCTGCTTGGCGATATGCACTCCCAGTCCACCCGCCTCCCGCTCTTCCAAGCTCGCATCGGTGGTCGGATTCGGGGCATCCTGCAGCGGATCGAACGGTCGCGCTTCGTCCACCATTTCGATGCGTACGGCCTGCGGCTTGGACTTGATCGTGATCTGGAATTCGTGCCCACTTGCGCCGTACCCGTGATTGATCACGTTCGTTGCCAGCTCATCCAGCACCAATTGGACGTGGAAGAGCAGGTCAGCCGGCCATCCGTGCTCGGCCCCAAATGCTGCGACCTCCCGCTCGATCTGGCTCAAGGATTCTAGGCTCGACTCTAGATTGAGACTGACCTGGTCCGCCATCGCCACCTACCCCCGCTGACACAGCGCCAAGCACGTGATGTCGTCGAACTGCGGCGCCGTCCCTGCGAAGTCCCGCACTGCTTGGAACACCATTCGGGTGGCCGCCTCCGCTCGAGACGGCGTCTCCTCTTGGAAGACCTCTTGGAGTCGCTCCAAGCCGAACTGCTCGCCAGATCTGTTCTGCGCTTCAGTGACCCCATCGGTATACAGCAGCACCGTGTCGCCTTCCTCCAGCGTCACCGTATGCGACCGGTAGGACACATTCGGCAGTACTCCCAGCGCAATACCTCCCGTGTGCGGCAGCGGCGTCGAGCTGCCATCGGCATGCACCACCACCGGCGCGTCGTGGCCGCCGCAAACATACGTGTAGGCACGCGTCTTAGGGTCGAACACCGCGTATAGCACCGTCACGAACATCATCTCTGAGTTGTCGTCGCTGAGCACGGTGTTGACCGTCGTCAGCACCATCGCTGGATCCGAAGAGCCGATCGCCGCACCCTTGAGCAGCGTTCGGCTTGACATCATGAATAGTGCGGCGGGCACACCCTTGCCAGAGACGTCGGCGACGGCCATTCCAACGCGTGATTGGTCCAAGGTCTGCACATCATAGAAATCCCCGCCCACCGCCCGGGCCGGCTGCATGTTGGCGTACACTTCGAAGCTGTCCGTCTTGGGAAACTCTGTCGGAAGTATCGAAGCCTGCATCCGGCGGGCGACGTCAAGTTCGTTCTCTAACGCCATCAACTGACTGCGGGACTGCATCGCCTCCCGCCAGACGGCCGAGTTCTGCAAGGTACGGTCGATCGTCACCCGCAGGTCACCGAAATCGATCGGCTTGGTGACAAAGTCAAACGCCCCCCGATTCATCGCTGTGCGAATGTTCTTCATGTCCCCGTAGGCGGACACGATCACTGCCTTCACGTCAGGATCGACAGTCGGAATCCGCTCCAGCAGTGCCAGCCCGTCCATCTTCGGCATGTTGATGTCCGACAGCACCATATCGAAACGGTCCAGCTTCTCTAGCTTGGCGAGTGCTTCCAAGCCGTTGTAAGCGAACTCCATCTCAAATTGTCCGGAACGGATCTCGCGCCTCATGCGCTGCCTGATCAATTGCTCCAGATCGGGTTCGTCGTCGACCACCAAGATGCGGTGCGGCCCGTTCGGCGTTACATGCATCGAACTTGGCACGAATTCCTCTTGCTCAAAGACATCCAGAATGCGCGGACAGCAAGAACTCGCAACCGCCCGTGAGTGCTCACGCCCACGCTGACATTATGCAATATCGCAGACGCATCCAAAGGACTCTCAATCGCCAAGCTAGTCGCGAGCCGCTGTCACCTGCGGCCGTCGAGCTTCTCGGCCGCGCAGCGCACACGCCCGCTCATAGCGCCAAGTCGGCCGCTACGAATCATCGAGAGCGCAGCCGACGACACTGCTTCTGATACGATGTGGCACGTACGAGCAGGGGAGTTACCCCGTACCGATCGCTGCGGCGGTCAAGATTAGGCGGGGAGCCAACGGCGCAGCAGACGCTGACGCGGCACTAAGGCTTGATGGCATCTCGGGCGGAGCGTCGATTGAATGCCGCTGACGTTTGGCCGGCACCGGCAAACCCCGACCGCGCGGCCGTGGGCCTGAGAAAGTGGAGCGACGCCGCGAACGCTCTCGGCCCGGGAGCGGACCGGGACTTCGCCCTGCACTTCCCCGCATCAGCCGACGGCGGTGCCATGCTGCGATGCATCTGCGGGGCCAGCCCGTTCCTGGAGAGCTGCGCGTTAGCCCACCAGGGCTTTGTGCGCGAGCTCTGGAAGAGCGGTCCGGACCGCTGCGTCGACGCGATTGTTGACGGCTTGCTGTCGCTCCCCGTCGACTCCTCCGAGCAGGAGGTCGGGCGCACGCTGCGCCGCGCACGTCGGCGCGTCGCGCTGGCGGTCGGGCTCGCCGACATAGCAGGGATGTGGTCGCTGCGCGAGGTGACCGGCGCGCTCTCGGAGTTCGCCCGTGCGGCCTGCTCGGTGGCCCTGCGCGCGCAACTGGCCAGGCTCTCGGCCGAGGGAGCGTTCGCCGAGGGGCGTGAAGTATGCGAAGACGACTCGGGCCTGATCGTGATCGGGATGGGCAAGCTCGGCGGAAGGGAGCTGAACTACTCCTCCGACATTGATCTCATACTGCTGTACGATCCCGACGTGGCTCCGCTGGCGGACCGCCACGCGGCGCCCTCCCATTTCATGCGGTTAGCACGTCGGTTCGTCGACCTGCTGGCCGAGCCCACCATCGAGGGGCGCGTGTTCCCGGTGGATCTCAGGCTTCGCCCCGATCCGGTGTCCATGCCGCTGGTCATCTCAACCAAGGCAGCTTTGGAATACTACGCCAAGCGCGGCCAGACATGGGAGCGCGCGGCGATGATCAAGGCGCGGCCGGTCGCCGGCGACATCGCCGCCGGCGAGCGCTTCTTGGAACGGCTAGGGTCATTCGTGTGGCGTGACAGCCTCGACTTCGCCACCGTGCAGGAACTGCACGAGACCAAGCGGCGGATCGACGCGCAGCACCGCGGCGGGCAGATCGGCGAGGTCGGCCAGAACCTCAAGCTCGGCCGGGGCGGCATTCGCGAAATCGAGTTCTTCGCCCAAGCGCACCAGTTGGTCTGGGGGGGCACCGACCCCTCGCTGCGCCTGATCGGCACCTGCGACTCGCTGGCGGCGCTCGCCGCGGCCGGCAGGATCCCGGACTCCGCCAGCGAGAAGCTCGGCGCAGCCTACGAGTACCTCCGCCGGGTCGAGCACCGCATCCAGATGGTCGGCGACCGCCAGACGCACTCGCTGCCGAAGAGAGAGGCCGACTACGAGATCTTGGCCCGGTTTCTCGGATACTCCGACGGCCGAGCGTTCCGCGAGGCCCTGACCGGGCACCTGCGCAACGTCGAGGACCAGTACGAGTCGTTCTTCGAGCTGCCCCACGAAATGACGGTTGCGAGCGCCTCGTCAGCGCTGTCCGGACGCAGCCGGGCGGAAACTGAGGAGAGGCTCGGACGCATGGGCTACCGCGACCCAGCGGCAGCATTCGCCATTGTGGAGCGATGGCGCACGGGACGGCACACCGTGGCGCGAGAGCGCCGGGCGCTGGAATTGTTCCAGTCCCTGATCCCCTCGCTCGTGATTGCTTCCTGCGGGACGGAGGATCCTGACCTGGCCCTGCGCCGGTTCGACGAGTTAATCGACCGAATCCCAGACGCGCACGGCATGCTGACCCTCTTCCAAGCCAACCTGCACGTGTTGGAGGCCGTGGCCGAGACCATGGTCGCGGCACCGGCGATCGGAGCGCTGCTGACCGCGAGGCCGTCCTTGCTCGAGAGCCTGCTCGACCCGGATTCCGATTCGTCTCCGCCCGATCGCGGCGCTCTGCAAGCGAGCTTGGCCGCCGCGCTGGCGGGTGTGATGGGTTTCGAGGGCAGGGTCCAGCAGATTTCGAAGTGGACCCACGAAGCCCGCTTCAAGGTCGGCGCAAGGGTCTTGTTCCACGCGCTGGATCCGCTGGACGCGTCAGCGCTCTTCTCTGACATCGCAGATTGCGCGATTGCGGCTCTGGCACAGTGCGCAAGCGACGAAATCACACCTTCGAACGCGTCTGCGGCTGGTACCGGTATAGCGATCCTGGCCACCGGCCACTATGGCAGCCGGTGTCTGAACGTCGGCTCCGGGGTCGAGATCGCTGTCTTTGATGCCGGCAGTGCCCAAGGCCGCAGCGGCCAAGCTGCATCCGCCTCTGCACAGCGACTCGAGTCGGCGCTGCTGGGCGGTCTCCGCGGGAAGCCGGGTTGGCGCAAGATCTACGCCTGTGCCACCGACGGTCCCGCCGCGAGCTACGAGGCCCTGCAAACCAGGCTCAGCGAGGGCGTCTGGAGCGGGCGGGCACCGTGCTGGCCCAGGCTCGTGTGCTGCATAGGAGACGGGGCGGAGCGCGTTTCGCAGAGCATGTCCGCCGCCCTCGAGAAGCACCGAGACCCTTCAGCCTTGCGCGCACAGGCCGCTGCAGCAATCGGGCGACTGCGCGGCACCTCGCCGGATGGCGATCCGCGGGCGGTGGCGGAGCATCCCGGGGGCCTCGCCGACATCGCGGTCCTGACGCACTATTTCAGGCTCCGCCATGCTCCGGAGCATCCCTCGGTCCGATCCGCCGCCACGCCCGGTGACGTGCTGGCGGAGCTTGCAGAGTCTGGCGCGATTCCGACCGACCTGGCGACGGGACTCGCTGACGCGTGGCGGCTGATGACGCGCGTTCAGACACTCCACTGCCTGCTCGAGGCGGACAAGCGAGGCGCGGCCGTCCCCAAGCGCCTGCGACCCTCATTCGCCGAGGCGGCGGGGGTGGACGATTTCGGAGACGTCGCTGCTCGCTTGGACGGCGCTTGTGCCAGGGTGAGGGCAGCCTTGCAAGACTTCGTCGGCGAGGGCTAGCCGCTCAAGACTGCCCGTGGTCGGGCAGGATGGCTATCTTGAGCTGGCCTCTACGGCTCGCCCACTGCCGGAACGCCGTGGCCAACTCCGTCAGCGGGACCTCGCCCGCGATGAAGTCGCGCGCGTGCACTTCGCCGCGACTGATCAGTTCCAAGGCTTCTCGGATGTGGTCCGGCGTGTGGTGAAACGTCGCTCTGAGGGTGAGGGAGGAATAGTGCAGTCTGCCCGTGTCCAAGCAAACGACCGTCTGCTTCGGGCATCCGCCGAAGAAATTCACCCTGCCGCCCGAGCGGACCATGGATACCGCCTGGCGCCAAGCGTGCGGGGAGCCGACCGCTTCGATCACCGCGTCCGACCCCCTGCCGCCGCGGGTGTGCCGCCGGACCTCGTCCGTCGGGTCGTCGCCGCGATGCGACTCGATCAACACCTCCGCTCCAAGATGCTCCGCCCTGTCGAGCTGGACCTGGCGCCTGCCGATAGCGATCACGCGGGCCCCCGCGATCTTGGCGACTCGCACGAACATCAGCCCGATCGGCCCCAGGCCAATGATGGTGACGGTGTCGCCAGGTTTGACCCCGGTATCGTCGATTCCCTTCAGCACGCATGCCAGCGGCTCGGACAGAGCGGCGTCGCGGTAGTCGACCTCGGAGGGGAGGATATGCGTGTTGCAGTCCACGATAGGCCCGGGAATCCTGATGTACTCCGCGTAGGCTCCGTTGTTGAAGAGCAGGTTCTCGCACAGGTTCTTCTCGCCCTGGCGGCAGAAGAAGCACTTGTGGCAGGGTGCCGAGTTAGCCGCCACGATGCGGTCACCGACGTTGAACGAGCGCACGGCCGAGCCAGTCTCCACGACGTCTCCGGACAATTCGTGGCCCAGCGCGGCCGGCAGGGTGATCATGCGGGCGTGGTGCCCGCGCCGGTAGACCTTCAGGTCGGTCCCGCAGGTGAGCGCGGCACGGACCCGGACCAACAGGTCGGCCGGACCCACGGTCGGAACCGCAACGCGCTCCATGCGGAGGTCTTCTTGGCCATGCAGAACGCAAGCCAGCATGTCTCGCCGCGGTTGCATCTCACTCCTGTGGCATGACGAGCAGCTTCAAGGCACCTTCTCGAGGCCGGGATGCCAAGCGCATGCCGGATTCGAACTCGTCCAGCCGAAATCGGTGCGAGACGAGCGCATCCGCCGGGAAGTCGGGGTCCCAGACCGCGGCCGCAGACTCGGACTGCAAGTCGGCGCACGCGCTGTACGAACCGAACACAGCGCGGTCCTCGGCACACAGGCTCTTGCCGTCGAGTTCGAAGCGCTCCGTGGGGGAGGTCTGGGCAAACAGCATCACGCGTCCGCCCCGACGGGACAGCGATACGGCTTGTTCGACGATTCCGGGTGCCGATGCGGCCACGATCACAGCATCAACGCCCCGGCCGCTAGAGACTCGGCGAACGCAGCGGTCCACATCGCCGGCAGCGTCCCAGGCCTCGGCGGCACCCAATTGGCGGGACAGTTCCAAACGAGAATCCAGCCGGTCGCTGGTGTAGACCGACCGGATGCCTTGCCGACGCAGCAGCGTCGTGAAGAGCAGCCCTATCGGGCCCTGCCCCATCACTAGCACGCTCTCGTCGGGATCCGCGGCCAGTTTCGCCAAGCCCTTCAGGCAGGTGTTGGTCGGTTCGACGAACGTCGCGCGCTCGAAGCTGGCATGAGGCGGAATCCGCTCTACCCCTCGGCGCACGATCCAGTCCATCACCCTCACGTACTGGGCGAAGCCGCCGCCGGCGGGCTCGAAACCGGCAGTCACTCCGACCCGCTTGTATGTCGGGCACTGCGCATAGTCACGGAAGCGGCAGTAGTGGCAATCGAAGCACGGAATGTGGTGAAAGAAACACACACGATCCCCCACCGCATAGCTGTCGACGCCCTCCCCGACCTGGGCAACGACTCCGGCGGTCTCATGCCCGTAGATCCTTGGAGCGGGCAACAAGTCATGCTCGATCTTCTTCAGGTCGGTGTGGCAAATGCCGCAGGCCTCGACTCGAACGAGCAGTTCGCCGGGTCCGATCGACGGCACGGCAACCGACTCGGGAACGACGGTCTGCCGACCGCGATAGACCGCGGCAGTCATGGCTTCAGGAACCGTCATACGCCGCTGGCTGGCAAGGGGAACTCGCAGCGCCCTAGGCACGCGCCCAATGATCGGGCTGCCGCCGCCGAATCGCGGCGCAGGCGCATCAGGCCCGGCCAACGGCCGCGTGCGCGCAGCGCCTGTCCGATCACGCTCCACGCGGACAGCGAGCCATCGGAGCGGATCGCGCGATCGAAGTCCACAGGCATGTCCTCCGCGGCGAGATCGCTGATCGCCCGGATACAGAAGAATGGCAAGCCGTGCTCCCTAGCCACGGCGGCGACCGATGACGCCTCCATATCAACGGCCTGGGCGCCCTGCCCCCAAAGCTCGCGCTTGGCCGAAGCTGACTGCACCACCCGGTCCACGGTCAGCAGCGCGCCGCGCCGCACGTCGCCGAGCGGCCCGGCGGGGGACCGGCTTGCGAACTCCCCCTCGTCACCGCGCACGGAATCCGCGATGAACACGTCGCCCGCCAGAAAAGACGGGTTCAGGGCACCCGCGAACCCGGTCGAAATCACAGCCCGAACCGATTCCTTGGACACTATCGCTCGCGCGGCGGCGGACGCACGCGCGCGGCCCGCGCCGTTAGCGACCAAGATGGCCCGGTCTCCCGCCAGATCCAGCGTCGCAGCCCAGCGCAGGCCAGCCTTGGCGCAAGGCTTGCACGATCGGAGGCCCGCGAATTCGAAGGAAAACGCCGCGATTAGCAAGAGCATGCCAGAGAACCGAAGCGCCAGCCCTCGCGCGAGCCAGCGCTAGTCCCCGCTTTTATTTTCGCACCCTCCGAACACAGAGCCCCCAAAATGCTCCCCGTCCTATCCAAACGGCTTACCGAGCGTCCCTGCTGGCGGTGCAGACCCCGTGTTCAGCAGATCTAAACGCCAGCCAGCAACTCTGTCAGTCCTGACTCGTCCAAAGCCAAGCCGCCGTCCCAGCTAAGAGCGGCTATTTGCGTGCGGGAGAGTCCCCTGGGGAAAGGTGATCGGATTGCCCTTGTAGTGGAATGCTACTGAAGCGTAGGTTCAACAGCGCGGGCAGTTCCTGTAGCGCTATCAGCTCTCCCCTAGCGCCGTGCAACAACCCCACTGACGGGGGTGCATCGATGGTGCCGACCCAGCCCGGAATTGCTGCCCAAGACTCCGCTCCTGGCGCAAGTTCGTAGATTCCGAATCTTTGGTCGGAGATCCATGCCAGTACCCGTCCCGAGTTCGTCACTGCTAGCAACTGAACCTGTGCCAACGGCAGGGGCACCCGCCGAACGAGTTCGCCATTGGCGTCTAGCTCGACCCATTCACCTGCCACCCCGGAATAGAAGCCGACCCCTTCCCCAAGTCGTCTCGCGAACGAACGGCCCGCTCTGCCGGCCGGCATGGATGGATGCACTTTCGATCCAAACATCGAACGAGGCAGGAACTCGCCTTGGAATTCGCCATCGAGACTGTACTTGCGGGCGATCCCCGCCTCGTCGCCTCGCTGCCGTCCGAATACCCAGACCGAGTCGTCCTGCCCGGCCGCTACATGATGCGGGATGTAGTCATCCGTCCGGATGAAGTGCTCTATGCTTCCGTCTGGTCGAACGATCATCGCGCCTCGCGCAATCGCTCCGTCCGCTTGGATCATCCCCCCCGACACGACAGCCCCCCCGCTGTCGAGGGGAGCCATATCCATGATCGTGGCTTGCACCGCGCCATCTGCCCAGAAGCTGTTGCGGAACGCGACCGCGCCATCATGGCGAATGAGAGCATAGTGTGGCTCGTCCTTGGCGTCCGTGCGAATCACCGAAACCCGCCATCGGCAGATCCCGGCAGTCTCGACACGTAGTTCGGCAGGTCCAGGGATTAGATTGATTCCGATGTCTACACGATCCGGACCGGCAGCGCTAATCGCATTCACGACAAGCAAGGCCAGCAGGATGCATGTTCCGCGGATTGAGAGATAAGGTGTCTTCATGGGGATTCGCCTCCTGGGCTGGTGCCCTCTCCCGAATTGCTGTCTGCCCCGCCTAAAGGTGGGTGTTGGCATGCTTGGTCCAACGAGCACCCGTCGCAATCGTTATCGGGATCATTGATGGTGCAGTCTATGCAGCCATCTTCCCAGTAGAACTGGGTGGGGTCGGATGCACAGTAGCTCCCGCATCCGCCGTAGAGACCGCAGCCAAGAATGTGCTCCGGGCCTTGGTAGTGCCCGCTACAGCCGGTATCACACTCAAGTCCCGACGCTAGGGCCGTTTCGACCCTCAGCACATGTGCCTCGACCCACCCGAATACCGAGTCTAACCAGCCAGAACGTTCCGGCAGGCTTGTCTCGGGTAATCCAGGACTGCAGGAGCCGGATTGGTTCGGAGATTCGGGTGCCTGAAGAAACGCTATGACACGAGAATCAGGATCGAGGCCGTCGAACAGGTCGGCCCTGGGCGCGACAACCTTAGGTTGTGTGACCGCGATGGCGGATACAGGACCTGTCAAAACGATGACAGCGATGAGTTCCAGCCGCATTTTGGTGCTCTCCTAACTAGTAAACGTAAGTAACGGCGGAACGGTCACAAGTTTCTTCTCATTTGCTCCAAAGGCTGGATTGCTCAATAGGCGGTGGTTGCTCTCCTGAAGGGGTGGGGGCACGGAGGCCCCAACGACGAGCAAGCATGCCTCTATGGAGGCTCACACAAGGAAGTCTCGGGAAGTTGAACCCAATAGGGGCACACGCCTTCCCACGGCTCACCAAGATGTCAGAGCTAGCGATCAGGCTGGCGCGATTCCATGTGGGACTTGACGCTGCGCTTCAGCATCCGCACAGCCCGGTTTAGGCGAGTCGTCACGTTGGAGTGAGAGATTCCGAGGCGACCGGCGGTCTGCTTGGTGGAGAGGCCCTCTTGTAGCCGTAACTCCACGACTCGTCGGTATGTGTCCGGGAGCATTGCGATCATCTCGTACAGCAATTCGAGCAACTGACGTTCTTGCACGATGGCTTCTAGGTCTTGACCTGCGCTGGGGATTTCCGCGATCTCAAGCGATACTTCCCGGCGTCGTCGCTCTTGGCGTCGAAGATCCTTGGCACTGTTGGCGACGATAGAGGCGACCCACGGACAAGCCGTAGGACCTCTTAAGCTGACGTTAGCCGCTTGGAAGATCTTGATCCAACTGACTTGCAGTGCTTCCCGGGCAAGATCATCGGCGGCGGCAATTCGATTGGCCAGCGGGAAGAATCGTCGCGAGCAGCAAGCGATCCAGTCCTCTCTCGCTTTGTCCCCTGCCAAGAGCGGACAGCAGTCTCAGACTTCGGCACATGGGGCGAGCTAGCGTGATGCTGGTTTGCGCCGTAACTGCTCTGCAAGGCAGGGCTTAGGTTTTTCTCGTGCAGAGTGGGTGCACGACTTCATTTTGATTTCTCGGCTTTCTGAGGGTTCGAAGTGGGTCAGTATTGCGCGTGGCGATGAGGTCGGGCATCGGGGGGGCGAGTCTCGGCCGGGGCCCGGGGCGAGTGGTTGAAGCGAGAGGAAGGGGCGGTTCGGCGCTGGCCGACAGGCGGTTTGCGGTCACGCGGCGGCCTGCAGCCGTGACTCGGTTCGCCAAGCCCAGAAATCCTCGTAGCGCCCGCCCAAGATGCAGGCGCGCAGGGCGAGAACCCCCTCGGCGCCGTCCTTGGTCCAGT
>JAJDWM010000743.1 GCA_022825595.1 Bryobacterales bacterium
GCGCCCGAGGGAGTTCCCTGGGCGTTCTGGTACGGATCGCGGGAGCCGCACCGCGCATACGAGTTTCGGTCCGGAGAGACGTTGGGCGGCAAGCAGCCCGACGAGATCGATAACGTGCCGGCGTACTGGCCCGACACAGAAACCGTGCGCCACGACATGCTGGACTACGCCTTTGAGATCGAGCACTTCGACGATCACCTGGGGCGCATGCTACAGCAGCTCCAAGACAGAGGGATCCTGTCCAACACGCTGGTGATCGTCACGTCCGACAATGGCATGCCCTTCCCGCGCGCCAAGGCTCAGGAGTACGAAATATCCAATCACCTGCCGCTGGCGATGATGTGGCCGGAGGGAATCCCCCATCCCGGGCGCTCTGTCAGGGATTTTGTGAGCTTTGTCGACCTGGCACCGACGATCCTAGACGCTGCGGGCGTGGACTGGGACGGTAGCGGAATGCAGCCGGCGGCGGGCCAGAGCCTTGTCCCGCTGCTGCAGTCGGACGAGTCTGGGCAGGTAGATCCGGCCCGCGATCACGTGCTCATCGGCAAGGAGAGGCACGATATCGGTCGGCCGAACGACGCCGGCTATCCCATTCGCGGCATTGTGCAGGGCAACCTCCTGTACCTGCGGAACTTCGCTCCCGACCGCTGGCCGGCCGGAAACCCGGAAACGGGATACCTGGCTGTCGACGCAAGTCCGACCAAGACCGAAATCCTGAACCTGAGGCGGTCGGGAGGGGACGCGAGCTTCTGGGAGATGGCCTTCGGGAAGCGGGGGGCCGAAGAACTCTACAACATCGAAGAAGACCCGGCGTGCGTTCGGAACCTCGCTGACGACCTTGAGTACGCTCCCGCCAAGGAGCGGCTCGCGGACCTGCTAGCGTCGAGGCTCACTGAGCAAGGCGATCCGCGGATGTCGGGCGAGGGCGATGTGTTCGACGCCTACCCGGTCGCGACGCGCTGGGCCGGGTACTACGAGAAGTTCCTTGCGGGCGAGATGGAGTTCGCCGTTTGGATCATTCGCGACGACATGGATCCGCCAATGGACTGAGGGCTGCGGGCCGGGCCCCCAATGCCCTACGCGCCCATCATCTCGTCCCAGGTCACCTCAGCCCGGACGTCCATCGCCATGCGACCGAGGATCGCCGTGAGCGTGCTCTCGGCCCCTCTCACACCGGTGTTTTCGGGCTTGCCCTCGGCAATCCGCCTGATGAAGGAGTCCATGGCGTCCAGCGTGTTGCCGCGCTCGGAGGGCTCGAGGACCTCATCGCCCCGACCGCGGTAGTGCCGCCAGTGCAATTCGGAGGTCTCGATCATTCCGTTCGTCCCGAAGAACTGCTCGTGGACTTCCCGGTAGTTGTTCGAGCCCAAGGTGGAGCCGGCCAGGGAAGCGAGCACGCCACCCTCGTACTCATAAACGACGTTGTTGTTGTCGCGCATGTCGCCTGCCCGATCGGCCGTCTTGGAACCGCGGCCGACGGCGCTGAGGGGATGGCCGCCTAGGAACCAGTTGAGGATGTCGATGCAGTGGACGTTGTTCTCGACGATCAGGTCTCCGGATAGCTCGCTCCAGACATGCCAGCGGCGGATCTTGTCGATGTCGGTCTCCGGAGGCCGGCGCTCGGACGCCGCGCGCGAGCTTCCCCCCGTCTTGAGAAAGTGGGCGTGGGCCATGCGGATCTCACCGATCGCGCCCGAGTCGTGGACCCGCTTGGCCTTCAGGTACGTCTTTGCGTAGCGCCTCTGGAAGCCCATCGTGATGTTGAGCCGGCGGTCGGCGGAATCGGAGGCCCTCATGATCCGCTTGCAGTCCTCGACGCTCACGGCGGCGGGCTTCTCGATGTAGATGTGCTTGCCGGCCCGCACGGCGGCTTCGAAGTGGTCGGCGTGCAGGTGGGGTGGTGTCGCGATGATGACCGCATCGACGTCTGCGGCTAGGAGTTCGTTCAGGTCGTTGTATTCCTTCGGGGCGTTCGTCCCGATGCGCTGCTTGGCCCGTGCAATCTGCTCGTCGAACAGGTCGCACATCGCCACCAGCCGCGCATCGGTCGCCTCTAGCAGCGAGCGCGCCAGCGAGCCGCCGCGACCGCCGCATCCGATCAGGCCAACCGATGGGGCAGAGTTCGCCGCGGCGCCGCGCACGGCCGCGAGGGGTAACGCGATCGCGGCAGTTTGCAGGACCGTCCTGCGGGAAGTCGTGTTAGATCGTGTCATTTGTAGTGCACCTCGCGCTGGCCCCTCTCAGCCCATCATTTCCGATGCCCGGAGCAGGGTCTCATGGACCAAGAGTTCGTGGTCGTAGGAGTGCTTGAGCGGGGTTTTGGTCTTGAACGCCCTCGCAAACTCCTCGAAGTCTGCAATGTAGCGCGGCTGTGGCCCGAGGTCGACCGTCTGCCAACCCTCCTTGTAGGGCCCACGGGCGGTCCGCATGGCGACCTGCATCTTCGAGTGACCGCCGAGCGGCTGGATCATCATGGTCCCATCAGTGCCGATCACCTCGAACGAGCGATGATCCCCCGACCCGTACATGCGGGCCGTCGTCGAGACCACGGCCAGACCCCCGTCATATTCGAGGACAGCCAATGTGTTGTCCTTCAGATCGTCGTCGACGCCCGTGTCGTGGCGCAGCCACGTTTGGACATTCGTGGGCCGACCAGTGAACTCCAGCACTCGGTCGATCATGTGGCCGGCTAGCTCGAACATCGCACCTCCCGGATAGCGCGCCTCCAGATCCCGCTGGGACTGGCCGCGGTCCGAGTTCATAGTGGCGCGCACCAAGTGCACGTGTCCTAGCCAACCCTGATTGGCAGCCTCGACGGCCGCGTTGATGCCGGCTTGGCCGCGCAAGACCCACCCCTTCTGGAGGAGCAGGTCCTTGGCGCGCGCGGCGTCCACCAGTTCCTTGAAGGGTTCGTAGGTGTCCCCGGCCGGCTTCTCCAAGTGCAGGTGCTTACCGGCATCGATCACCTTGTGGCCCCACGGGATCGCCTGCCAAGGCTTGCACTCCACAACCACCAGGTCAATGGTGGTGTCGCTTAGCAGCTCGCTCTCTGAGACCCACGCCTGCCCCTTGAAGAGCGGATCCGCCGCCTGGCGCTTCTGCACTGCATCGTCGTGCTCGCAGATGCAGATCACCTCGTAGTCGGGCGAATCGATCATAGCCTGGAGTTTTCCTCGCACATGGCTGTGCTGGGTGCCCAGGACGGCGGCGCGAATCTTGGCGCTCTGAGCCTTGGCGCCGCCTGCCGCGGCTAGTGCGGCAGTCGACGACATCAGAAATGCCCTGCGGTCCAATGACATGGTTCTTTCCCCTCTGGTTCCTTGGCTGCCGCAGTTCGCCAACGGCCGATCGTCGCTGGGAACGTCCTCGCCGGGTCTGCGGCGTTCTTGCTGCGCAAGTCCATGCATAGTTTGCCACTAAGTGGCGGTCGCGCGCGACCCACGCTCGGGATCCCCGGCAGGCAACAGGCCAAACTTTCGTGACGGTGCCCACATGCACCACTCGGGCTGGGCGGCGCGCGCTGTTCCGCAACTCCGGCATGGGTACCATTGGGCATGCCCGTTCACAAGCACGCACGAATCCTGCTGGCAAGCTGCCTAGTCCTCGCCTCGCTGCTCACCATTCCGCCGGCGGCGGCGCAAGACCTCGTCCCTGCCGTTCCGGAATCGGTCGGGATGTCCAGCGAGCGGCTAAAGCGACTCGACGACGCCATGCACGAGTACGTCTCGGACGGACGCCTGGCGGGGGCGGTCGTCCTCGTCGCCCGGCGGGGGCGCGTTGTCTATCACAAGGCCTTCGGAGAGCGGGACATGGAGTCCGGCTCTCCAATGCGAAAGAACGCAATCTTCCGCATTGCGTCACAGACCAAGGCACTGGTAAGCGCGGGGATCCTAGCGCTCCAAGAGCAGGGGAAACTCCTGATCAGCGATCCTCTCGGCAGATTCCTTCCCGAGTTCAGCAAGACCGGCGTGGCCGTCGCGACAGAGGCCGGCGGATACGATGTCGTCCCGGCCAAGAGGCCGATCACGCTTCGGGACCTGCTGACTCACACCGCCGGCATCAGTTACGGCCAAGGGACGGCGAAGGACCGCTGGGAGGCAGCGGGCGTCCAAGGGTGGTATTTCGCGGACAGGGAGGAGCCCGTGGGCGAGACCATCGCACGCATGGCGTCCCTGCCCTTCGACGCGCAGCCCGGCGAGCGCTGGGTGTACGGGTACAACACCGACATTCTCGGCGCGGTCGCCGAGCGCGCCAGCGGCAAGCCCTTGGACGTGTTCCTGCGGGAGACGGTCCTGGAGCCGCTGGACATGAAGGACACGCACTTCTACCTCCCGGAAGGCAAGGCCGGTCGCCTTGCCACGGTCTATTCGGCTACGGAGGACGGGCTCGAACGAGCGCCCGACCCTGGGCACATGGTCGGGCAGGGGCAGTACCTCAAAGGGCCCCGCGTGAGCTTCTCCGGCGGAGCGGGGCTGCTGTCAACCGCCCGCGACTACTCCCGCTTCTTGCAGATGATGCTCAACGGAGGGACTCTGGACGGCCAACGCATCCTGAGCCGCAAGACCGTCGAACTCATGGTCTCGGACCATCTCCACGCGATCGACTTTCGCCCTGGCCAAGGCTTCGGCCTTGGGTTCTACGTGATCAAGGATGTCGGAGCCCGGGGCACTCCCGGCTCGGTCGGCGAATTCGGCTGGGGCGGTGCGTACCACTCGACCTATTGGGCGGACCCCCAGGAGGGACTTGTTGTGGCATACCTGACCCAGCTGATCCCCGCGAACGGGCTGGACGACCACTCGAGGCTGCGGGCGTTGGTCTATCAGGCGATCACCGATTGAGGACCCTGACCGTTCGGTTTCGATCGGGGCGCCCCAAGGAATCGCCGTCCGGCGGACTGGGTCGGCCTTCTCGCCAGAACGATCCGCGAGCGAACCCTAAGGGTGGCGGGCGGGCCCACTCTTGCGCGGGCAACCTGACCGGTGGCCGGAGTGTCGAGCCAGCAGCCATGCGCTGGCCCAATCAGCATCACTCGCTCCGGACAGTTTCTCGTTGGCATCCTCTCAAGTGCCACGCCAATATGTCGAGTCTCTGGGGCATGCTCTTGGTCGGCCTCGAGACAACCGGCGAAGCCGTACGGTCGTGGCTCTAGGGCTAGGCGCTCCTCACGGTTCTCTGGCCACCCACCTGCGCCGGCTGGAGTTGGCATTGACCAGTACCCCTCGTCGACGACCGTGGTCGTGGCCTCTCCGACCTCCAGCGTCCCCAGCGACCGGGTTCTGAGGAGTGCCCAGCGACCCAACTTCACTTCCAATCGGCGACTTCACGGCATAGGTCGTGGAGGCCGATGGCCTCGACGCTAGCTTCGACCGGATACCTCTCTGTCCCTCGGTGCACCGCGAACGCGCGGGTTGGATTGACATCCCGGCGAGCGTTGTGGAATCCTCGGCGCAGCTTTGGAGGCGTGCCACTCTTGATCGCCATCACCCAGATCTGTCCGCTGGAATGTTCGAGGACAAGATCGATCTCAGCGCCGTCCGCCGTCCGATAGAAGCTCGGCTGAACACGATTCGGCGCAACAGCCAGCACGTTCTCGATCACGAAACC
Source organism: Bryobacterales bacterium (assembly GCA_022825595.1). Classification (GTDB taxonomy): domain Bacteria; phylum Acidobacteriota; class Terriglobia; order Bryobacterales; family UBA6623; genus VXMF01. The sequence continues at coordinate 5,605 of JAJDWM010000743.1, forward strand.
TTCCCAACTGTCCCCAACAACCGGGTGCCCGAGCAGCGCATCCATGTCCGGCAGGCCCAGCAGGGCGTGAAGCAGGCCGGAGTCTCGGACGAAGACCCTAGGGGACCTGGTGAGTCGCTTGCCAACGTTCGCGACATGCGCCGGCAAGCGCCTCACCAAGAGGAGGTCGACTAAGAGATCGATGTAGCGAATTACGGTCCTGCCGGACACGGACAATGCGCGCGCCAACCGCGACGCGTTCAGAACGTGACCCTGGCTGTGGGCAAGCATCGTCCAAAATCGGCGCAGGGTTGCCGCCGGAATGCGCGGACCTATTTGGGGGATGTCCCGCTCCAGGTAGGTCCGGATCAGCTCCTCCCGCCAGACGAAGCTTCGATCATCTGAAACTTGCAGGAAGCTGGGCGGAAAGCCGCCCCGGAGCCAGAGCCTGTCCCCGTCGGTTGGCGGCAACTCCAGAACACCGAAGGGGTTGAGCTCTATGTAGGCGATCCGACCCGCGAGGCTCTCGCCGGACTGGTTCAGGAGAGCGCCCGATGCGGATCCGGACAAGAGGAAGCGCCCGGCTGTAAGCCCGCGACGCATCCCTTCGTCAATGATGCCACGAAGGGGCGCAAACAGCTCGGGAGCCCTCTGCACTTCGTCGATCACAACCGGTCTCTGAGCGTGGATGGAGAGGTGCCTCACCGGATCGGACAGCCTTCGAAGGTGGTGCGGGTTCTCCAAGTCAAGGTAGACGCTGTCTTGGCTGTCTGCGATGCCACGGACCAAGGTGGTCTTGCCGACCTGACGCGGGCCGAGTACTGCTACCGCTGGGAAACACTCAAGTCGCTGTCTCACGCTTGGCTCGGTTTGGCGGGGGATCATTCCCGAAAATCTGACATTGCATGCCGGATTTACGGGGTTATCGGCGTTTAGTCCCGAGGACGATGGCCCAATGTCCGGGAGTGGGCCACTGCCTCGTCACGGAGAGTCCTCCCGGATTCGGCTGTACTGTGCCACAGCGCCGGATCCTGGTGACTGGGGCCCGACGCATCGAGTCCGCCGGAAATCCCGCGTCCGCCCCTCACGCGACGGCCCTGGCGCTCTCGATCGCACAAGCCCCATACCGCCGCTCCCGCAGTCCGGGCATGTGTAGGCGTACGCCACCTCATAGCCGGGGCTCAAGCACGATCTGAGCGTCTCTCCCGAACAGCGCGGTCAGCCGCGGGTTCGGGCACGACGAAACGCCTCCTGGCAGCAGCTGCAAGTCCGGGGCTCAGACTCGACAAGCGGCTGTAGAGACCTGATTCACGCCCGCATCGAACGGCAGCGAAACCGAAGATGCGGCTGGTGTCATCGCGGGAACCGTCACTGCTGCGATCATCGCCCCGGCTCTCAATCGGGCTGATCGAGACCTGACGAGGCACACACGGCTGGATCGCCAGGCCGTCCAGTGGAGCAACTGGATCGAGTCTTGCCAGATTGCCCGGCCTGTGACATTTCATGCCCGCGATCGGCGTCCCTGATTGATCCCGGTGTTCGGCGCGAAGCGCCCAGCGGTCCGCCCATCAGCCATCTCCCAGCTTGGATGCCTGTGCTAACCTGCCTGCGTGCGATTCCTCTTGGCTGCTCTCCTGCTCGGCAGTACGTTCCTCGGCTGCGATGGGAACTCGTCCGAATCGCAGCCCGTCGCAGCGGGCCCGGTCCAATTTCGAACACACGTCATCGAAGCCGAAATCCCGGGCGGGTACGCCGTGATGACGTCCGACGTCAACAACGACGGGAAACTCGACGTTCTGGGCATGACTTCGCGCATCAAGGAGTTGCCCTGGTACGAGAACCCCTCTTGGGATCGCCATGTCCTGATCCAGGACATGAACGGTCTGGTGAACATGGCTGCGCATGACGTCGACGGTGACGGCATCCCGGAGATCGCGATCGAGAACGAGTTCAGCATGGTTGCCGCCAACAGCAGGGGACTGGTATGGCTCCTCAAGAACGACGGCGACCTCCGCAGTCCCTGGCGATCCATCCCTGTAGATGAACTGACGACCTCCCACCACCTCGCCTGGGCCGACATCGATGGGGACGGCTCAAAGGAGCTGATCAATGGCCCGCTGATCGGCGCAGACGCGCTGGCTCCGAAGTACGAAGACAACGTGCCGCTCGTCTACTACCCCGTTCCGGACGCCCTCGACGGCACTTGGGAGAGGCGGCTCATCGACGACCAGCTCCGAGGTGTTCTGCACCGCGTCCGTGTTGTGCAATGGGACGACGATCCCCGTGAAGAGCTGCTGACTGCCGGATTCGACGGAATCACGCTCCACGATCCAACTGGCGAGGGAGAAGAGGTCCGCTGGGAAAACACGCGGCTTTCACGCGGACACAAAGAAGAGCCCAGAACAGCGGGAGCGAGCGACGTCGCCGTAGGCAGCCTCAACGGTACGCGAATCATCACTTCGGTCGAGCCGTGGCACGGGAATGAGGTCGTCGTGTATACGCAAGACGAGGCCGGCACTTGGGAGCGGCAGATCATTTACGACCAGCTCATCGAGGGGCACGAAGTCTGCATGGGTGACTTCAACGGTGACGGACGAGATGACATAGTCGCCGGAGACCGCGCTCGGGGCGAGATCGCGGGCTCGCACGTCTTCTACTCACAGGATGACGGCGGGGCCGAATGGTTGCATCAGGATCTCGACCCGATGGGAATGTCCGCCTCCGGTTGCGAGGTCGCCGACATCAATGGAGACGGGCTTGCGGACATCGTCCAGATCGGCGGTGCGACGAAGAATATCAAGTGGTACGAGAATCTGGGCCAATCGTCCCAGCCGTAATCCCAGAGGCCAAGGGACAGCGACGTGCAGGGGATCCCGATCTAGGAACGACCTGAACGGCGCCGCCGCGATCCAACTCCGACCGCGCTCGCACGGACCGGCGAGGCTTAGCCAGGGCCGGGGGGCGACGCTCGCCAACCGGTTGCAGCCGCCAATTCCGTCGAGAAGGCGCCGCGCTTCGTCAACGCAATCAAGGAGCGCGGTCTCGCGCCCGTCGCTGACGCCAAGGGGATGGGCGGCAATGCGCTTGGGCCGTGGACGAGACCCAAACTGTGGTCGGGCGGATTGCCGCATCCCACCCGGGATGCCGACGAGTAGCTTCTCGGCGCCGCGGTCAGCGTGTCCCTGAGGGCGACCTCGACCACGGAGATGCACTTACGGAACGACCTCCGGAGGCCCATCAGGCGGGAGTGAGTGCTAGTATCCCAACCCGCTTCGCGGGAACTCGGGTGCCCAACCCTCAGGCGACGGCCCTGGCCCTCTCGGGCGCGGCGGTCCCTGCCGCCCGCTCCCGCAGTTCTGGGATCTGCACTCGCGCGCGCACGCCGCCTCCCTGGCGGGGCTCCAGCACGAACTGGAAATCCGTCCCGAACAGCACCGTCAGCCTCTCGCGGACGTTGCTGAGGCCGATGCCCTTGCGAAATACCGAAGGAAGATCGTCCACAGGTATGCCCACGCCGTCGTCCTCGACTTCGACCTGAAGCCGACCCCCGCGCAGCTCGGCACGCAGCACCACCGTGCCGCCTTCCAACTTCGGGCCGATGCCGTGCTTGATGCAGTTCTCCACGATAGGCTGCAGGATCATGCTCGGGATGCGTGCGGCTGCCGCCTTTTCGTCCACCTCTCTGCGAACTTGTAGCTTGGGCCCATGGCGGACTTGCTCTATCTGCAGGTAGTCGTCGATGAACGCCAGCTCCTCGCTCAGGGCCACGAAAGCGTCCTGCTTGCGAAGCAGGCGCCGCAGGATTGTGGACAGCCGGTACACTACGCTGCGCGCCTGATCGGGATCGGTGCGGATCAGGGCCGCCACCGAATTCAGTGTGTTGAACAGGAAGTGCGGGTTCATTTGACGCGTCAGGTTCATCAGGCGCGCCTCAACCAGCAAGCGCTGCTGGTTCTCGATCTTCCACTCGTTACGGGTGTTGTTCCAGACCTTGAGCGTCAGCCCCGCCCCGACCAAGGTCGCCAAGTAGCCCAGCAGCAGCGCCGCCAAGCCCGGCTCAGCTCCCTCGTGGAGGTCGAAGACCAGCCCGCGACGGGCGAGTTCGTAGCGAATGGCCTCCACCATCGCGCAAGCTAGGAGCAGCAAGCTGTTGAAGACGCCCTCCGAATTCGGGATGCGACCGCGTGTCCAGGCCAGCAGCGAAAAGAGGAAGAACGGCGAGAAGCGCCAGACATCCTCCGGATCCCTGGCCATCTTACGCAGCAGCCCGCCGAGAGCGCCGACTCCCACCAAGAGCGGCAGAGTCCCCCACTCGAACGCGGGACCGGCGAACGCCGGAACTGAGATCAGCGCCCCGGCAACTGCGCCAGGAACGAAGCCGCCGACAAGCCCGGACACCAAGGCACCTTCCACGCCCACCTCAGCTGCCCGGTAGCCGAGAGCCATGCGAACGAGCGGTCCGCTGGCGAACACCACGCCGAACAGCACCGCCAGCTCGAAGCGCTGCCAGATCGTGCGGCGCTCGCGCAGGAAGAGGCGCTTGGCGAAGTTGGGCCGCAGCGCGATGCTGGCCATAGACGCCAGAATCGCGACCTTCACGAGGAGGGTTACCAGCAGGTCGGTGTCGGCCATGCCTTGCGGGAGGGAGAGCGCCGGCCGGGACCCGGGGCGCCCGCCTATAATAAGGCTCCGCCAGCGCTTGTTGGAACCTCTCCGGCGCTGTCTCCCGGAGAGGACCGCGCAGAGCGCGGATGGGAAATTGTCGGAATCGGTCCAGCTGGTAGCCGAAGCCAGCTTCCCGTGCCGCTACGGCGACTTCCGCATCTTCGGTTTCCGGGCCGTCGAGCGGGGCGGCGAGCGGGAGTTCGTCGTGCTCGCCAAGGGCGACCTCCGGTCCGCCAGCGCCCCTCTGCTCCGCATTCACTCGCGGTGCCTGACCGGCGATGTCTTCCGCAGCCTGCGCTGCGACTGCGGCCCGCAGCTTTCCCTGGCGCTGGCCAAGATTGAGCAGTCCGGCAGCGGCCTGCTGATCTACGACCCGCAGGAGGGACGGGGCATCGGGCTGCTAAACAAGCTGATGGCGTACCAGCTGCAGGATCAAGGGGCAGACACCGTCGAGGCGAACCAGCAGCTGGGCTTTGGGGCGGACGAGCGCAGTTACGGCTCCGCCGTGGCCATCCTGCGGCACTTCGGCATCTCCGCTGTCCGGATGCTCTCGAACAATCCAGCCAAGGTGGATGCCCTCGAGAGCGGGGGTATAGGAGTGGTTGAGCGCGTGCCCTGCGACCCGGAGGATACGGGTGAGGTGGCGCACTCCTACCTGCGCACGAAGCGCGACAAGCTCGGCCACCTGCTGGAGGAGCTGTGATCGGCGCGCGCGGCGCTCAGGCCGCCCCGGCGTCGCCCGCCGCCGCGAGTTCGCGGTAAGACACCAGTTCGATCCCCGCCTCAGAGACCGCCCGGCGCGCCCTCGACGAACACAGGGCTTTCAGTTCCACCTCGCGGCTCGCCTTGAGGCGAGTTTCGGCGGCGAGCAACTGGGGACCGCATATACCCGGATGGCAGACCAGTTCCCCTACGCCCTGCGGCAGCCTCCGCAGAAGCCGCGCCAGCCAGATTGCGTCGAGTCGGCCTGTGGCGACGAACCCGGCGAAGTAGTCTGCCGTACGGCATCCGGCCTTCCGCAGCCGGTCCTCGAAGGGAATCCGCCATGGCCGCAGCGCCATGGCGAGGCAGGCGCGCAGGCCGGGCGACAGCCCGAACGGCGCGTCGAACGGCTTGCGGATCCAGCCCACTCCGAGCCGCTGGGCGACCGCGAGCGCAGCGTCGAGCACGCTGGGAACAAGGTGAACGTGCTTGTGCGTGTCCAGGTGAAACGGGACAATGCCGCTGCGCGTGATCCGGTCGGCCTGGGCCTGGAACTCGCGCCGCGCCTCGGCGAACGTCGGAGGGCTGGCGAGCAGGGACCGAAGGCTTGAGGGGAGGCGGATCCCGGGCTGCGACAGGGACTCGCCCTGCACGAGCGTCAGATGGCAGCCCACCCCGAGCCCCGGGTGCCTGCGGGCTATGCGGACCGCGTCCTCGAACGCGGCACCGTTGGCCATAAGCGAAGCCGACCGGACGATGCCGTCAAGGTGGCTGCGGAGGATTCCCTCGTTGACGTCCTCGGTGAAGCCGAAATCGTCCGCGTTGACTACCAAGCGGCGCACCGCTCAGCCGACTCCCAAAAAAATAAGCGGCGGGGCCGTCGCCCCGCCGCTTCGTGCAACCACAGGTTCACAAGGAGAAGGAGTTCGAACCGTAGTTTCTGTCAGCACTACCTAAGACGATTGAGCGGGCCGATCTTATGGCAGGATCTGAAACAATTTCCGCACTATTTCTGACCACAGCCCGCACGAGAGCACTGAACTGGGGGCCAAACCGCCCAAGAGGCCTCAGAATCGGTCCGCGAAGACCCCGTAGCTGAACAGTAGGCCGAGCAGGCCCGCAGCGACGACGTAGTAGAGCATGGGGTAGATCGTGCGCCGGATCAGCAGACCCTCGCGGCCCACCAGCCCCACCGTGGCGCTGGCGGCCACAACATTGTGGACCGTGATCATGTTGCCGGCCGCGCCGCCCAAGGCCTGCAGCCCGAGCACGACCAGGTGAGAGACGCCGATCCGGTCCGCGACGCCGTACTGGAAGTGGCTGAACATCAGGTCGCTGACCGTGTTGGATCCGGCGACGAAGGCGCCCAGTGCGCCGATCATGGCGGCGAAGAAGGGCCAAGCCTGGCCCGCCACAGCAGCCGCGAACTCGGCGAGCTCAAGCGGCATGCTCTGCAGCCCCCAGAGGTTCGCGTCCGAGTCGATGAACACGCGCACGAGAGCAACCGCGAAGAGCAGTGCGAAGGCCGGCCCGGCCAGCATGCGCGCGGAGGCCGACCATGCGCTGCGCACCTGCCGCCCCGACATGCCGTGCAGCAACGCGGTCACCAGACACACGACGAGGAAGATGGTGCCTGGCAGGTAGAGGGGCTGGATCCCTTGGCTCATGCCCGTTCCCAGGATGTCGGTCCAAGTGAGTTGGATTCCGCTGAGCCAGGCCTTGAACGGCAGCGCTGGCAGCCGCGTGATCACAAGCAGCGCCGCCACTAGCACGTATGGCATCCAAGCGCGGGCCAGCGACATCCGGACCCCTTGAGCGACCGGGGCGCCGCTGAACGTGCCCATCCAGCTCGTGTGCCAGCTCTCGCGGGCCGGAAAGTCCCACGGTTGGACGTCGGAGAGCAGAAAGCCCTTGCGGGCGGCCTGGACGACGATGGCCAGACCGAGCAGGGCCCCCAACAGCGTCGGGAATTCGGGGCCCAGATAGATTGCCACGGTCAGATAGGGGACCGTGAACGCCAGCCCGGAGAAAATCGCGAACTTCCAGATCCCGAGACCCTCCTTGAAGGACCGCGAAGCTCCGAAGAACCGCGTGAGCATGCCGCAGATGATCAGCGGGATCAGCGTTCCGACGATCGCGTGCGGTATCGCCGCGAAGACGCCGATCTGGTAGATGAAGTCTGCGTACGGCAGGCCGATGCCCTCGAGAGCGGACTCGACGTCCGGCACGTTCAGCGATTCAGCCATCCCGACCAGGATGGGAGTGCCGACGGCCCCGAAGGTGACCGGTGTGCTCTGGATGATCAGCGTGCACATGACCGCGGCGAGAGCCGGGAACCCGAGCGCCAGGAGCAGGGGCCCGGCGACCGCAGCCGGCGTGCCGAAGCCAGAGGCGCCTTCGATGAAGGCGCCGAACATCCACGCGACGATGATCAGCTGTACGCGGCGGTCTTGCGAGACATCCATGAACCCGGCGCGGATGGCAGCCGCAGCGCCGCTCTCGGACAGCGTCTGCAGGAGCAGGATCGCACCGAAGATGATCCACAGCAGCGAGACGGCGATGATCACGCCGCGGATGGAGGCCGCGGCGACGTGGACGGCGCTGACGTCCCACAGCCACAGGGCCGACGCAGCTGTCATCACATAGGCGACGGGCATCGCCCTGGTCGCAGGCCAGCGCAGCACCACAAGGAAGAACATCACCGCCAAGATTGGCGCTAGGGCGATTGCGGCGTGCAGTGCGGAAGCTTCCGGCATATGAGCATCAAGCCTACCCGCGGGTCGCGCGGCATGTCAAGAACTGCGCTGGGGCGAGAGGGCTGTGGCCGACGCAGCGATTGCGCGGGCGCGCAGGAATGGGCCAAGGTAGAGGGCGTGAGGGGAATCGGGTCCTGGTCAGCCGGACTGCTCGCAGCGGCCGCGCTTGCCGCCCCGCAACCATTGCGGGCGGACGCGGGGGAGGACTTCTTCGAGCGCCGAATCCGGCCGCTCCTTGCCGAGCAGTGCGCACAGTGCCACAACGAGCAGCTGCTGTCTGCCGGCATCGACATGCGCCGGCCGGAGACGCTGATCGGCACAGCCGTGATCGCAGGCGACGAGTCCAGCCCCTTGATCCGGGCCGTGCGTTACGAGAGCGCCGTAAAGATGCCGCCCACCGGCAGGCTGCCCCAAGAGAAGATTCGGCTATTGGTCGATTGGGTGCGCATGGGCGCGCCTTGGCCGGGACACGAGACCGCCGACGGAGAGGACGACGGACTCCCAGAGGAGACCGTGCACAGCGACCACTGGGCATTCCAGCCCTTGCGGGATCCGGAACCGCCCGACATCGGCAGTTCCCGGTGGCCGCGCAACGGCATTGACCGCTTCGTGCTGGCCCGCCTTCGATCGGCCGGCCTGGATCCCGCGCCGGCAGCGGCACCGCTGACCCTCCTGCGGCGCGCAAGGTACGGCCTGACAGGCCTGCCGCCCCTCCCGGGCGAGGTCGAGCGCTTCGGGGAGCCGGGCGCTCCGCCAAGCTTCGGGCAGCTCGTCGACGCGCTCCTCGCAACGCCCCAGTACGGAGAGCGATGGGCCCGCCACTGGCTCGACGTGGCGCGCTTCGCAGACTCCACTGGAGTGGACGAGGACCATCCGTTCGGCAACTCTTGGCGCTACCGCGACTATGTCGTGCAGGCCTTCAGCGAGGATCTGCCGTTTGACCAGTTCATCCGCGAGCAGGTCGCGGGCGACCTGCTCCCGCCCGCCGCTGGAGAGCCCGTCAATGCGCGCGGGATCGTGGCGACAGGGTTCCTCGCGGTGGGCCCCATGGCCTTGGCCCAGCGCGACCCCGTGCAGAAGCGCTACGACGTTGTCGACGAGCAGATCGACACCCTGACGAAGGCCTTTCTGAGCCTGACAGTGGCGTGCGCTCGCTGCCACGACCACAAGTTCGACCCGATCCTGACCTCGGACTACTACGCCCTGGCCGGGATCTTTGCCAGCACGCGCACATTCGAGGACTGGCGCAGGAACGGTTCGCGCTACCTCAAAGAGCCCCTGGTCGAAGCAGGGGAGTACGAGGCCTACAGGCAGCACGCCTCGAAGGTGGACCGGTTGCAGCGCGTGCTGCGCATGGCCCGCCAAGCGGCCGTGATGCGGTATCTGCTCAACGGTCCGGGCATGCGCATCGCTGAGATGATGCTGGCCGCGGCCCAACCCCTACGGCCGTTCGGACCAGACGCGAAGACCGTCGCATGGCTGCGGACCTACCTCACGCCCCGGCCTGTGCCCCGCCCTCACTTGGCGGTCTGGAGAGAGGTCGGCGCTGACCGTGCGCGGGCCGCCGAGCAGTACCAATCAGACCTGCTCGAAATCCTGGAAGGGCGAGCCGCGGCAATTGGTAGCTGGGTCGGCAGGGCCTCTGCGGCGCTCGACGCGAGCGATGGAGCGGATCTCCCGGAACTGCCGGTCGAACTGCCGACATCTCTGCTGTTCCGCGACCTTGCCGAAGAGGGAGGTCCGCTGTCTGCGGACTTCGAAGATGCACGGCTGCGGCTGGCCCCACCCGATCTCGCCCTCGCAGAGGGCCTTGAGGCGCGCCTGGCGAGACTGCGCGAGGGGGCGCCCGCAGAGCCGCCCATGGCCAATAGCGTCGCCGATGGCGACGTCGTCCGGCAGCGAATCTTCCGGCGAGGGCAGCACCGGAGCCCTGCGGCTGCCGTCGAGAGGCGATTCCCCCTCGTGCTGGCCGGAAACGGCCAACCGGAGATCCGAGAGGGCAGCGGGCGCCGGGAACTGGCCGACTGGATCGCGTCCAAGAGCAACCCTCTCACCGCCCGGGTAATCGTGAACCGCGTTTGGCAGTGGCACTTCGGCGAGGGCATCGTGCGCACGCCGAACAACTTCGGCACTCGCGGCGAGGAGCCGACCCATCCCCTCCTGCTCGACTGGCTGGCAAGCCGGTTTGTGGCGAGCGGCTGGTCGATAAAGGCGCTCCAGCGCCTGATCCTCGAATCGGCCACCTACCGGATGGGCAGCGGAGTCTCGGACCATGCACACCGGGTGGACCCCGACAACGCGCTGCTGTCGCGCTTCCCCCGCCGAAGAATGTCCATCGAGGAACTGCGGGACAGCTACCTGCACGTCAGCGCACGGCTCGACTCGGCGGTGGGCGGGGACACCGACCTGGGTTCGGGCAGCCTGCCCGAATTCGAGCGCAACAACCGTCGCATCGATCCGGACACGCACCGGCGGCGCACGCTGTACCTACCGCTCATGCGCAACAAGCTACCGGCCCTGCTGCGGCTGTTCGACTTCGGCGATGCGACCACCTCTGTCGGAACGCGGTCCTCGACGAACGTCGCGCCGCAAGCCCTGTACCTGCTGAACAGCGGCTTCGCGGCCGCATCGGCCGCTGGGGTCGCGGGACGGCTGGCCGGCCCGTCCCGGGACAGGGCGGAGATGGCGTACCGACTGATCCTCGGTCGGCCCCCGTCGCGAGAGGAGACGTCGCGGGCGGAGCGCTACGTGCGTTCGCGCGGCGGCGGCGAGCAGGGATGGAGCAGCCTGTGCAAGCTGCTCCTCGCATCGAACGAGTTCCACCACATCGAATGAGGCAAACCTCCGAACCGCCCGGTGTTAGGGTGTGGCTGTGATGGGGCCTGCCTTGCCAGTCCTCTCAAGGCGCGCGATGCTCCGCCGCACGGCCTTGGGGTTCGGCTCGCTAGGGCTCGCTGCGCTGCTGCACGAGAGCGCCCAAGCCGACGCGGCCAGCGGCGAGGGCCCCTTGGCCGTCCGCACGCCGCACTTTCCGGCGCGGGCCAAGCGCGCCATCTTCCTGTTCATGCACGGAGGCGTCTCGCACGTAGACACGTTCGACCCGAAGCCGCTGTTGGAGCGCGACCGCGGCAAGCCGCTGCCCATCAAGCGCGGGCTGACCTTCAATCCGGGCCAGGCGGGGGGCCTGATGCCCTCGCCGTGGAGATTCGAGCCGCGCGGCCAGAGCGGGACTCCCGTCAGCGAACTGTTCCCGGAGATCGCGCGCTGCGCCGACGACCTGTGCGTGATTCGCTCCATGGTCGGGGAAGGCGTCGACCACGGAGCCGCGATGCTGCAGCTGTTCACCGGGACGTTCTCGTTCTCGCGACCGAGCCTCGGGGCATGGACACTCTACGGACTGGGCACGGAGAACCAGAACCTCCCCGGCTTCGTGACCATCAAGCCCACGCAGTGGCAGGGCGGCGACAAGCTCTTCGCGGCGAGCTTCCTCCCCGGCGTCTACCAAGGCACTCCGATCGGCTCGTCGCCGATGGCCGTCGACGACATCATCGAGAGTCCCGTGAAACACGTCCTGCCGCGGGGGGACAGCCCGCGCGGCCAGCGCCTCGAGCTCGAATTCCTGCGCGAGATGAACCGGCGGCACGCCGAGGACCGCAGGCTGGATCCGCGGCTGGAGGCCCGGATCCAAGCCTTCGAGCTGGCCTTCCGCATGCAGGCCGAGGCGCCTGAAGCCTTCGACATCTCGGGCGAGACCGAGGCTACCCGCAGGCTCTACGGACTCGACGAGGAAGTCACGCGCGACTTCGGATGGCAGTGCCTGCTGGCCCGCAGGCTGAGCGAGCGCGGCGTGCGCATGGTCCAGGCTACCCATTCCGGCGTGGAGGAGAAGTGGGACCACCACGGCGACATCCTGCGTCTGCACCCGATCCGCGCGCGTGAGGTGGACAGGCCGATCGCGGGCCTCATCAGGGACCTGAAGGGCCGCGGCCTGCTTGAGGAGACGCTGGTGGTGTGGGGCACGGAGTTCGGTCGCACGCCCTTCTCCGAAGGATCGGACGGGCGCGACCACAACCCCTACGGGTTCTCGGTCTTCATGGCCGGAGGGGGCGTCAAGGCCGGCAGCGTGTACGGGGCCACGGACGAGTTCGGCTACCACGCTGTCGAGGACCGCATGCACATCCACGACCTGCACGCGACCGTGCTGCACCTGATGGGCCTGGACCACGAGCGGCTGACCTACCGCCACAGCGGCCGGGAGTTCCGCCTGACGGACGTGGCAGGCCGCGTGGCCCGCAAAGTCCTGGCCTGACCCGCCCCCTCAGCCCTGCTCCCGGATCTCGGCCAGGGCGAAGCCGCGGATGCGCCGTTTGTCGAACTTTCCGGTCGCGATGCGCGGCAGCGGCGCCTGTGAGACCAGGATGTGAGCGGGGACCTCGAATCGCGCGACCCGTTCCCCGAGCGCGTCCCGCAAGGATGGCCCTGAGACGTCCGCTCCCGGGCGTGGCACGACCACCGCCGCCAGCTCCTCCCCCAAGCGGTCGTCGGGGATGCCGAGAGCCACGGCCTCGGCCACGCCCTGGCAGCGGTGCAGGGCGTCCTCGACCCGTAGGCAGCTGATGTTCTCGCCGCCCCTGATAACGATGTCCTTGATCCTGTCAACGAAGTGGACGAACCCCTCGCCGTCCTCGAAGGCCAGATCGCCGGTCCGGAACCAGCCGTCCCGGAAGGCCCTGCGATTAGCGCCGGGCCTGTTCCAGTACCTCCGCACGACCGGCGTTCCGCGCACCCAGACCTCGCCCGTTTCGCCGCGAGAAAGCTCTGCGCCATCCTCAGGACGGGCTATGCGCATGTCCATCAGAACGGAACGGCGGCCGCTGCTCGTCGGCACGCGCAAGTAGTCCGATCCGGCGATCTGCGTGCCGATCGCATTCGTCTCGGTCATGCCCCAGCCCGTGCTGGGCAGGGCATTGCGGAATGTCTCGGCGATCGCAGCCACCTGGCTCACAGGCCGGTGGGAGCCTCCCCCGCCGACGTACAGCAGGCTCGGCAGGTCCCGGCGCAGGCTGGCCGCCTCCCGGACCAGGTCGCCGGTCACCGTGGGAACGGAAATGAAGTGCGTGATGCGCTCGCCGTCAATCAGGTCGACGGCATGGCTGGGGTCCCACTTGCGCATCAGGGTAAGGCGCCGACCGTAGCGAAGACCCGTGAGCATGCAGACGTGGCAGGCCGTCACGTGGAAGAACGGGATCGTCACCAGCATGCGCTGCTGCGCATCGAACGGCTCGTTCACCACGGGCAGGCCCTGAAGGGCGGCCTGCGCGCGGTTCTCGATTTCCCACGCCATCAGGGCGTGCACAACGTTCCGGTGCGTCGAAACGGCGCCCTTGGGGCCGCCGGTCGACCCGGACGTGTACAGCATCATGCAGTTGTCGTCCGGCCCCACAGGCGGGTGCGGCAGCGGGCCGGAGCGCGACGCGGCCAAGGCGTCGCCCCACGGCACGACGCGCCCGGACCGAAGCTCCGGGCAGCGCACGCCGATCGCCCGCACACCGAGGCCGGGCAAGTCCTCCTCGACACGGGCAAGCCGATCCCGGTCCGCGATCAGGACGGAAGCGCCGCAATTCTGCAGGCCGTCGGCGATCTCGTCGGCGCTCCACCAGCCGTTCAGCGAGACCGAGATCGCGCCCAGCGCCATCGGGGCGAAGAGGGCCGCCGGCCATTCGGGCAGGTTTCGCATGCACACGGCAACGCGGTCGCCGCGGCGCACTCCAAGCCTCGCTAGAGCGCGCGCCAGCCTGGATGTCTGGTCGAGGACGTCGCCGAAGGTGTACGCCTCGCCCCGGTACCGAATGTACTCCAGCCCCGCAAAGCTCTCGGTCGCGGCAAGCAGGTCCAGCAGCGTGGACGGCGCGCCCCGGACGACCCGGTCGACGCCTCCCCCCGGCAGTGAGAGCTCACGGAGCTCATGAGAACCCCCCGCGCCTGTGAGGCGGTCAAGCTGCCGCAATCGGGCGAACTCGCGCGTCACCGTGCGCCAGCCTCCCGTGCGCAGCGCGTGGCAAAGCCGCCCGGGTCCGGCGCGGCGCCCTCAAGCGGTGGCCGGCTCGTCCTCGACAACGTTCGACAGCGTCCCAATGCGCGAGATCTCGATTTCGATACGGTCCCCCGGCTTGAGGAAGACGGGCGGGTTGCGCGCCTTGCCGACCCCTCCCGTCGTGCCGGTGGAGATGACATCCCCGGGCCGCAGCGGAAAGATCCGCGAAATGTACTCGATGAGGTCGGGCACGTCGAAGAGCAGGTCCCTGGTCGGCGCCATCTGCATGACCTCCCCGTTCAGCCGTGTCTCCAGCCGCAGGTCGCCCGGATCCGGAATCTCGTCACACGTCACCAGCCAAGGCCCGAAGGCGCCGGAACGCCAGAAGTTCTTCCCGGCAGTGAACTGCGAGGTGTGCGCCTGATAATCCCGGATCGATCCGTCGTTGTAGCAGCTGTAGCCTGCCACGTAGCCTAGAGCCGCATCCCTGCGGACGTGGCGTCCCTGGCGGCCGATCACGACCGCAAGCTCGCCTTCGAAGTCATGCTGGCGCGAGAGCTTAGGACGTACGATCGCCTCCTCGTGGCCCACATGCGAGTCCGGAAAGCGCGTGAACAGCGTCGGATAGGCCGGCGGCTGGCGGCCTGTCTCCTCAATGTGGGACCGATAGTTCAGGCCTACGCACAAGATCCGCCCAGGGCTCGGCACGGGAGGCTGCAGCACCACGTCCGCGATCGCGTGGTCGGGTCCGAGCCCGGTCGCCAGCTCCCGCAGCCTTTCCAGCGCTCCATGGCGCAGCACGGACAGCAGGTCTGGCCAGAGGCGACCGTGGCGAACTCCAAGGTCGACAATCCCGCCGCCGGCCAGGGCGCCGTAGCTGCGGGACTCGCCTAGCCGGAAACTGGCCAGCTTCACCGCTCGCAGGCCGCCCGCCGCGCCGCCCAGCCCTTCCCGGCCCCGGCTCAGTCCTCCTCGGGGTAGAGGACAAACTCCGGATAGGCCTCGATGCCCAGTTCCCCGACGTCCTGGCCGTGGGCCTCGACGCCCGCGGAGACGCGTGCGCCCATCGTGTGCTTGAGCCCGAGCCAGAACAGCATCGAGAGGCCGAACGCATACGCAGCAATCGCCAGAATCCCGACGAGCTGCACGACAAGATCGCCGCCGGCCGCAATGCAGACGGCGAGCGTGCCCCACACGCCGCAAATCAGGTGGGCCGGAACGGCGCCCACCACATCGTCAACCTTCATCTGCTCGAGGAACTTCATACCGGCCACGCACAGCACGCCGCCGACGGCTCCGATGACCACCGCCCAGTAGTGCTCCGTGATGTCCGGGGCAGCGGTGATCGACACCAGCCCGGCGATCGTGCCGTTAAGCCCGGCCATCAGGTCGACCCTGCCCAGGATCGGCCGCGACACGAGGATGGCGGTGAGCACTCCGGCGGCCGCCGCGAGGTTGGTGTTCGCGAAGATGTTGCTGACGGCCACGGCGTCGACCGCACCGCCAAGGGCCAGCTGGGACCCGCCGTTGAAGCCGAACCAGCCCAGCCAGAGGATGAACACGCCGAGGGTGACGCCGGGCACGTTCGACGGTGGCGTGGCCTTGACGCTCCCATCGGTCCGGAACTTCCCCTTGCGTGGCCCTACCACGAGTGCGCCAGCAAGGGCAGCCCAGCCTCCCGTGCTGTGGACGATGGTCGATCCGGCAAAGTCCATGAAGCCCATTTCGGCGAGCCAGCCGCCGCCCCACGTCCAAGCGCCGATGACGGGGTAGATGAAGGCCGTCATGACCGCGACGAACACGAAGAACGACCAGAGCTTGACCCGCTCGGCTAACGTGCCTGACACGATCGAGGCGGTCGTGGCGACGAAGACCATCTGGAAGAACCACATGGACATCTGTGCCGCACCGGTCCCGAGGACCGCCTCCGCAGCCCCCTCCTGGCCGCCCAAGAGGCCGACCTCGTCCGCCGTCGTGCCGAACAGCAAGCGGACCTGTCCGAGCCAGCCGCCCGCTTCGACGCCGGTGTACATCAGGTTGTAGCCGATCAGGTAGAAAGTCAGTCCCGCGATTGAGTAGAGGCCGATGTTCTTCAGGCAGATCATCGAGGCGTTCTTCGTTCGCACGGACCCGGCCTCCAGCATCGTGAACCCAGCCGCCATCCACATCACCAAGGCGCCCCAGATCAAGAATGCGAATGTGTTCAGCACGAACTGGGACTCGCCGTCGACGGCCGCGCGGGCCTCCACAGGTGCGGCTGCCAGCGCCGTGAGCAGCGCGGCGGCGACTCCAGCAGCGCGGGCCAGCCGGCGCATCGAGCCCCAAGCCAACGTGAGCAGTCGATAGGTCGTTCCTTCGTTCATCGATGTCCTCCTGCTTCCATTCGATCCCACGGTGCCCGCCAACGCGGCGGCGGAAAGAACATGGTCGCCTAGACTTTAGCAATCATTGCCGACGCGAGCGGGCGGCCGTTCTCTCCGCACAGCTGACAGCGGCCCGGCAACGGCCGCCCAAGACGGCGGCCCCCCAGCAGTGCGGCGCGGGCCCGGCAATGTTAGCATCCTATAAGCAGCGAGCCGGAAGATGCGCGCCCGCACAGACCTTGCACGAAACCGGGTCGGCCAGCCTGCCTTTCCGAAGGGAGCACGCCCGCCCGCCAGTTCCGCGCCCATCAACCAATCCTTCGCCATGAGGTAGCCTTGGTCAGACGATCAGTCACTTTGTCCGCCAAACCCCACCGAATTCTGGTGGTCGACGACGAACCGGACTTGGAGCGCCTCGTGCGCCAGCGCATGCGCCGCGACGTCCGCGCCGGCCGGTACGTGCTGGACTTCGCCCGAAACGGGATCGAGGCCCTCGAGAAGCTCAAGAGAGAGGACGCCTTCGACATGGTCCTCTCGGACATCAACATGCCGCTCATGGACGGGCTGACCCTGCTGCAGCAGATCCCGAACGTCAGCCCGGACGTGCGAGCCGTCATCGTGTCGGCCTACGGCGACATGCGCAACATCCGCATCGCGATGAACCGCGGCGCTTTCGACTTCATCACGAAGCCGATCGACTTCAAAGACCTGCGCGTCACAATCGCGCGCACGCTGAAGAACTTGGAGGAATGGCGAGAGGCACTCCGGTCCCGTGACCGATTGGTCGTGCTGGAGAACGAGCTGGAGGTGGCGCGCAGAATGCAGAAGTCGATTCTGCCCACCGAGTTCCCAGATCACCCGGGTGTGGGAATCTACGCCAATATGCAGCCCGCCCGGGCAATAGGCGGAGACTTCTACGACGTGGCCAACCTTAGTGGCGGACAGTTCGGCGTCGCAATCGCCGATGTTTCCGGCAAGGGGATTCCAGCGGCCCTGTTCATGATGTCCAGCCGAACACTCCTTAAGGGAGCGGCCGTCGGCGGATCCACCTCTGCCGAAGTGCTTCAGGAGACGAATCGGGTCCTGAGCCGCGACAATGCATCCATGATGTTCGTCACGCTGCTCTACGCGGTGTGCGACGCGGCCACTGGGGAGTTCAGCTATGCCTCCGGCGGACACGAACCGCCGCTGCTGGTGCGGGCCGACGGAGAGTGCAACTTCCTCCCCCTGACGGACGGTCTCGCCTTGGGGGTGATGGAAGACTTCGATTACTCGGCGAGCCGCGCGCGGCTCGAGCCCGGCGACACCATGGTGCTGTACACCGACGGCGTCACGGACGCGCAGAACCAGGCAGGCGAGCACTTCGGCGCGGAACGTCTGTGGGACCTCTTCAACGACGCGCCGCCCGCCGATGAGAAGGACGCCGTCGATCGAATCTTCGGCGCCGTCCGAGAGTTCTCCACGCATGCGGAGCAGTTCGACGACATCACGTGCGTTGCGGTCTCCCGGAGGGCCTGCTGACCGTGGCCGCGACCATCAAGCTGACGCTGCCAACGCAGATCTCCGCGCTACGGCAGATGGAGGAGGCGGTGGAAGCCTTCGGCGCGCAGGAGGACTGGCCCCCTCGGCTGGCGTTCCAGATGCAGCTTGTCCTCGAAGAGCTGGCATCCAACGTCATCCGCCACGGCTTCGGGGAAGAGGGGCACGAGTTCGAGATCTCAGTCTCCTCGGATCCGGAGGCGGTCACCGTCGAAGTCGTCGATGCCGCGCCACCGTACAACCCGATCACGGAGACCCCGGAACCGGATTTGGACGCAGAGTTGGAAGACCGCCAGATCGGCGGGCTCGGCGTGTTCCTGGTACGCGACGTGGCGGATGAGATGAGCTACCGCCGAGAGGACGGCAAGAACCGCCTGGTCATCGTCAAGCGGAGGGATTGATGCGGCGCTGCTGGCTCGCGGCGCTGGTGTGGGCGCTGGCCTGGGGTCCTGAGGGCGGGGGCATCGCCCGTGCGCAGGACGACGGCGTCACCGAGGACTCCATCCTCTTCGGACAGTCGGCGGCTTTTAGCGGGCCCACGGGACTGCTGGGAACGGACTACCGGGCAGGTGTGCTCGCCGCCTTTGCCGAAGCCAACGCCCGCGGGGGCGTCCACGGGCGACGGCTTGATCTGCTCTCGCTGGACGACGGCTATGAGCCCGAAGAGGCGATCAACAACACCCACAGGCTGCTCGACGAGGAGCGCGTCTTTGCCCTGATCGCCTACGTGGGTTCGCCGACTGCGCGCGCCACCGTCCCCATCGCGGCCGCCCAGGACGTGCCCTTCGTCGCCCCGCTCACTGGGGCGGCGTTCCTGCGCGACGAGCAATGGACGAACGTCGTCAACCTGAGGGCCTCGTATGCCCAAGAAATGGCCGAGATCGTGGAGAGGCTAGTCCTAGATTTGGGCATCGTGCGGATCGGAGTGCTCTACCAGGACGATTCGTTCGGCCTTGCAGGCCTGACGGGAGTGGAGGACGCGCTCGCCAAGAGAGGGCTGGCGACGGTCGCGCGCGCCGTGTACCCGCGCAACACCTCGGCGATCAAGACGGGCGTTCTAGAGCTGCGCGAGGCCGACCCCCAGGCCGTCCTGCTGATCGGCGCCTACAGCCCGGTCGCGACGGCAGTCGCCTGGTCACGCCACCTCGGCATGGATGCCGTGTTCGCTACCACGTCATTCGTCGGAGGGAACGCCCTTATCGACCGGTTGCGCAGCTTCGGGCAGTTCGGGCTCTACGTCACCCAGGTCATTCCTTCGCCAACGTCCGACTCGCTCGCGGCGCGGCAGTACCGGCGGGCGATGGCGGCCCACTCATCCGGCGTAAAGCCGGGATTCGTGTCCTTCGAAGGCTATCTGGCGGGACGGCTCGCAATTGAGGGTCTGGAACGCTCGGGACAGGCGGTTGACCGCGTGGTGTTCCTTGAAAACCTGCTGGACGGCGAGCCATTCAACCTGGGAGGTGTCCGGCTGAGCTTCTCTGCGCGCCGCAACCAAGGCTCGGACCGGGTGTATGTCAACCTGATCGCGGAGAATGGGCAGATCCGCACGGTCCAGACACTGGCGGAGGATCCCTAGGCCGACCGATGGAGAAGGCGAGCGCGATGTTCGGGTCCATCAAGGCGCAACTGTCTCGCCGTCGGCTGGTCCGCGTCCGCCGGAGCATCGCTGTACAGCTGTACGTCGGCCTCGGCGGTGCTGTCGCCGTCACGCTGGCGGCCAGCGCGGTGGGCTGGATGACCTTCAACCAGGTTGGGAACGAGCAGGCCCGGGTCAACGACCGAAACGTTCCGGACATGGCCGCCGCGTTCACGGTTGCACAGCGCATCGGTGCACTCGTGGACACCGCCCCCCGGCTGACCGTGGCCTCGAGCGAGGCGGAGTTCGAGTCTGTGCGCGCCGAGATCGGGCGCGAGCGCGAGGCTTTCGAGGCACGCCTGGACGAACTGGGCGAGAGGCGCGGTCAGAGCGAGGGCGTCCGCCGTGTCCGCGTGTGGGGTCGTGCCATGACCACCAACATTGAGGCGATCGAGCAGTCCGAGATCGAGCTGTTGCGCCTGGGCGGCACGCTCGATGCACAGAGGGAGCAGATCCGCACGGTCAGCGGTCGCCTGTCCCAGCAGCTGGAGACCTTGGTCGATGACCAGTTCTTCTTTGCCATGACCGGCTACCGGGACCTCGAATCGCCGCCGATGGAACGCTCAGTGCCTTTCCTCGATTCGGAGCTGGACCGCTTCCGTCAGATCGCGGCCCTCAAGGAGGGGGCCGCCATTGGCGACCAAATCCTGGCGAGCCTCTTCAGCGTCTCGCACGCGGACCGCGTGATCCCGCTCCGGGAGCGCTACGAAGCGGCCTCCAGCCAGATCGGCCGAAGCCTCGCGGCCCTCGCAGACGACGAGCGCAGCCAAGCGGTGGCCGCCAACTTCGAGGAACTGTTCAACCTGACCTTCACTTCCGGCGGCGTGTTCGAGACGCGCTCTGAACAGCTCGAGATGGAAACACGGCAGGCTGAGCTGCTCGCGGAGAACCGTGAGGTTGCCTCCAACCTGATCACGGAGATCGAGTCGTTGGTGTCCGTGCTCAGCAGCGGAACGCTGGCATCGACTCGCTCCAGTTCCGAGACAGTGCGGACAGGGCGCAATTTGCTGCTTGCCATGAACCTCTTCAGCGTTGCAAGCGCAGTCATGATCGGCTGGCTCTTCATCGGGCGCCATCTGCTCTCGCGTCTGGAGCGCCTCTCAACGCGCATGCGGCGCATGGCCATGGGTGACCTCGAGTCCAAGGTCGAGCGCGAAGGGACGGACGAGATCGCCGAGATGGCAGAGGCGCTGGAAGTCTTCCGCCGGCACTCCCTGGAGGTACAGCGGCTGAACTTGGTGGAGGAACTCGCCGAAGACCTCAGCGACAAGAACGCCAAGCTGGAGTCGGCGCTGGCGGACCTGCGCAAGGCGCAGGACCAGATCGTGATGCGCGAGAAGCTGGCCGCGCTCGGCGAACTCACGGCCGGTGTGGCCCACGAGATCAAGAATCCTCTGAACTTCGTCAAGAATTTCGCCGAGGTCTCCGAAGAGCTCCTTGAGGAGCTTCAAGAACTGCTCCCTGACCCGGGCGAGCCCGTGGAAGAAGAGGACCAGGAGGAGGTCGACGACCTGATGGACGATCTGGCCGGCAACCTGCAGCTCATTCGCCAGCACGGCGAGCGCGCGGACGCGATCGTCCGCGACATGCTGATGATGGGCCGCGGGTCCGACGAGAAACGACCGACGAACCTCAACAGCCTTGTCCGGGAGCACGCCAATCTGGCCTACCACAGCGCCCGGGCCACCGATGCGGACTTCCAGCTGCACATCGAGCAGGACTACGACGAGCGTCTGGACACGACCGAGGTCGAAGTCGTGCCCCAGGATGTAGGGCGTGTTGTGCTGAACATGGTCGGCAACGCCTGCCACGCGACCGACGACAAGCGGCGGTCGGGAGTGGAGATGTACCTGCCGACCCTTCAGCTCAGCACGCGACTGGACACCGACAAGGTGCAGATCCGCATCAGGGACAACGGCTGCGGAATGCCGGACGATGTGGTCGAGAAGATCTTCAACCCGTTCTTCACCACCAAGCCGACCGACAAGGGCACTGGGCTCGGGCTGGCGCTGTCGAACGACATCGTGCGCAAGCACGGCGGCCGGATTCTGGTCGACACGGAACCCGGCGAGGGCACACAGATGACCGTGGAAATTCCAACCGCGCCGGGGTCAGCGGGCCCGGCGCTTGACGCGTAGGTCGAACGCCGCCCTCAGGAGGAGACTCTGGCCACCGCGGCGTCCCGGCTGCCGAACAGCGGGATGATCTTCTCAAAGCCGCTGATCGCAAAGACCTCGCGGATCGGATGTCCCAAGCCGCACATGGCAAAGCGCTTGCCCTGACTCTTGAGGCTCTTGCGGACCAGCAGCACGGCGCGCAGGCCGGCACTGCTGATGTAGGCGAGACCCTCGCAGTCGACCACCATCCCGCGGTCAGCGCCTCCGGCCAGTCGCATGAGCGTCCGCTCGAATTCCCTGGCATTCGTGCTGTCCACGCGTGTGCAGGCTTCCGCGATCACCACGTCTCCCGACCGAGTGGTTTCGAGTTCCATCTTCCGTGTCTCCTTGGATCCTTGGGCCTGGCGGCTACGCTGTCCCCGGGCGCTGGGCTGTCGGCTCAGCGCCTAAACAGGTATAGCAGATCGCGCGCCGCGCCTCAGCCAGACCTTCCAACAACGGCAAAGCAGCGTCATCGGCGGATCGCTGCAACTGCCTCCTCGCGGGTGTGATAGGTCGGTATGACCCTGTCGAACCCGGTGATCGCGAACACCCTCTGCACCTGGCGGTCGAGCTCGCACATGACCAAGGGGGTCTTCCGGCGCGAGAGGGCCCTCGACACGGCCAGCAGGGCCCTCAGCCCCGCGCTGCTGATGTAGGAGAGCTTCTTGCAGTCAACCACAACACCTTGGTCGCCCTCCCCGACCGAATCCTGAACTGCAACCTGAAACGCAAGGGCGTTCTCGCTGTCAAGCTCCCGCCACGCTCCGACCGTCAGGATTCCCTGTGTACGATGCGTTGGCAAGTCCACCGCCGTAAGCTCGATGCTGCGCGACGACCCTGCCGTCCCGCTGCCTGACTAGGTATACCAGATTCCGCCAGTCCCGGGGAGGCACAGAAGGGCGCTAGAGTGGCTGCATGCAGAGGCGACTCCGGGCGGTCGGAATCGGCGCAGGCTACTTCTCGGGCTACCAGTACGAAGCCTGGGGCAGGATTCCGGAGGTGCGGCTGGTCGCGATGCACAACCGCACCGAGTCCAAGGCCCGCCGGCTCATGCGGATCCACGGGATCCCGCGCTACTACGGGGACTGGCGGGAGATGATCGCCCACGAGCGGCCCGACTTCGTGGATGTCATCACTCCGCCGGAGACGCACGCCGAGATGTGCGCTTTCGCCGCTGGCCGGGGTGTGGGAGTCATCTGCCAAAAGCCCCTGGCTCCGACCCTGGCGGAGAGCGCTGCAATCGTGCGACAGGCCAAGGACGCCGGGGTGCGCTTCATGGTCCACGAGAACTTCCGCTGGCAGCCTTGGTACCGCAAGATCCGGGCCGTTCTGGACGGCGGCGCCCTCGGCCGTCCGACTCACATGTACTTCCGGATGCGCACCGGCGACGGCTGGACGGAAGACGCCTACCTAGACCGGCAGCCATTCTTCCGGGACTATCCCAGACTGCTGGTGTACGAGACTGCTGTGCACTTCATCGACACGTTTCGCTACCTCTTGGGGGAGGTCACGGATGTGTACGCGCGGCTGCGCCGACTGAACCCGGCGATCCGCGGAGAGGACGAGGGGCAGATCCTGCTGGCCTTCGCCGGGGGGGCAACCGCGATCATCGACGCGAACCGCTACAACGAGGCCGAGACGCCCAATCCCCGCTTTACGTTCGGGGAACTGCGGCTGGACTGCACAGGGGGCCACCTTGCCATGGAGGCGGACTCCTCGATGCGAATGAAGCCTTTGGGCCAGCCCGTTCGCGCTGTGGACTACGACCGCGAGGACCGCAATTTCGCGGGGGACTGCGTGTACGCCCTGCAGCGGCACTTTACGGACCGCTGGCTCGCCGGCCTACCGTTCGAGAGCAGCGGCGAGGACTACCTCCGCACGCTCGCGGTGGTGGATGCAGTCTACGAGTCGGCTCGGTCGCGCCAAGCGGTTCGGCTGGGGGCCACCGAAGGCCCGCGGAGCCTATGATTGGGGGCGCCATGGGCCGCTCCGTCCCGCAAGCCGGCCAGCTGCCCGAGCCGAGGCTGCGCTTCCCTGCTTGCGCCGTGGCCTGGGTGGGCGCGGTGGCGTTGGGGCATGCACAGCCCCCGCAGGGCTACTCGATTCCGACGGTAGACCTGGCGCACGAGGAGCACCGCCAAGTGGTTGTGGACCGCGAGCCGGGCCAGTACCTTGGGCATCCCTCGACGCTGCTGCTCCCCGACAACCGCACAATACTGGTCGCATATCCCATGGGGCATGGCAGGGGGGCCATCGTCTACAAGAAGAGTCCAGACGGCGGGCTGACTTGGAGCAGCCGGCTCGCCACGCCCGAAAACTGGGCCACGTCGATGGAGGTCCCGACGCTGTTCCGCTTGGTCGCCCCGGACGGGACGGCCCGCGTCCTGCTGTTCTCGGGCAAAGCCGCGGGCATCCGCGTGGCGCAGTCTGACGACGAGGGCCGCACTTGGTCCGCGCTGCGGCCACTGGCGACGCCGGGCCCGCCATTCGGCGGCATCGTGGCCATGTCGTCCGTGGTGGAGCGCTCCGACGGGGCGCACATGGCCTTCTTCCACGACGACGGCCGCTGGCTCCGCGACCCGCCCGAACATTCCGGCGGCGCCCGTTTCGCCGTCTACAAGACCGTCTCCACGGACGGCGGGCAGACCTGGGCCCAGCCTGAGGTAGTGACGCGGCACCCCGAGGCGCACCTTTGCGAGCCCGGAGCCGTGCGATCGCCGGACGGCCGCCAGATCGCACTGCTCCTGCGCGAGAACAGCCGCAGGCTGAATTCCTTCGTGGTCTTCTCCGACGACGAGGGCGAGACGTGGAGCGAGCCCCGCGAGCTGCCGGGTTCGCTGACGGGGGACCGTCACGTGGCACGGTACGCGCCCGACGGCCGCCTCTTCGTCAGCTTCCGCGACCGGACTCACGTCAGCCCGACTCACGGCGACTGGGTTGGCTGGGTCGGCACCTACGGCGATATCGCGGCGGGCCGTCAGGGCCAGTATCGTGTGCGCCTCATGGACAACCTCAAGGGGACCGACACCGCCTATCCGGCAGTGGAGCTGCTGCCCGACGGGACATTCGTGGCCACGACCTACGGCCACTGGACGGCGGGCGAAGAGCCCTACATTGCAAGCGTGCGCTTCAAGCTCGAGGAGCTGGACGCGCGGGCCGCAGGGGCCGGCCCTGAGCCGGCCTCGATGGTGCGGGAGGCAGAGCGGCCGCCGGTCGCACCGCAGGCCCGCGAGGGCAACCCGAACGTTCTGTTCATCGGGGTCGACGACCTAAACGACTGGATCCTCGAGCGTCACACGCCCCTGAAGATGCCGAACCTGATGCGTCTTGCGCGCAGAGGGGCCCTCTTCCGGCGCGCTTACGCCGCTTCGCCGGCCTGCAATCCGTCGCGCGTCGCTCTGTTGACCGGCCTGAGCCCTTCCGCCACGGGGGTATACGGGAACCGCTCGGACTGGCGCGGGGCGCTGCCATCGACAGTCACTCTTCCGCGGCATTTCATGAACCACGGCTACCGCGTGGAGGGCGCTGGGAAGATATTCCATCACCATCTCAACAGCGCCTTCCACGACGACGAGTCGTTCCACCGCTTCGTGAAGATGCAGCTCGACCCGATGCCGCCCACGAAGCTGAACAGGATTCCGGAGGTTGCCAGCCTGAACTTCGACTGGGGCCCGTGGCCCTTGGATGAGTCGGCCACCCCGGACGTGCGCTCGGTGGAGTTCGGGATCGACTTTCTCTCGCGGCGGCACGAGCAGCCCTTCTTCCTGGCGATCGGCCTGTTCCGGCCGCACATGCCATTCCACGTCCCCCCGAAGTACTTCGCAGAGTACCCGAGCGACGCGGTGGCGATGCCTCGCGCACCGGCGGACGACCTAGATGACATCCCGGAGGGCGGAATGGCGCTGCTTCGCGAGAAGCAGCACTTCATGCGGGCCATCCGCGCCGGAGAGGCGCGAAGCCCCGGCACTTGGAGGGAGGCCGTGCGAGCCTACCAGGCCAGCTGCACGTTCGCGGACCACCAGATCGGGCGGCTGCTGGCAGCCCTTTCGCGCTCTGGGCACGCCAGCAACACCGTCGTGGCGCTGTGGTCGGACCACGGCTACCACCTCGGCGAGAAGGGCCACTGGGAAAAGTTCGCCCTGTGGGAAAAGTCCACGCGCGTGCCGCTGGCCCTGGTGGCCCCGGGGCGCATTGAGCCTGGAACCGTGGTTGACGCGCCGGTGTCGCTGCTGGACCTGTACCCGACACTGGTGGAACTCTGCGGGCTGCCTGAGAGGAAGGGGCTCGAGGGTGAGAGCCTGCTGCGCGCGATTCGGGGACAATCGCCCCAACGGTCGGTCGCGATGACCTACCAGAGGGGGAACCACGCGGTCCGCTCGAGCCGCTGGCGCTACATCCGGTACGCGGACGGCAGCGAGGAACTCTACGACCACAGGAGCGACCCCGACGAGCTCTCCAAC
Organism: Bryobacterales bacterium; assembly: GCA_022825595.1. Taxonomy (GTDB): domain Bacteria; phylum Acidobacteriota; class Terriglobia; order Bryobacterales; family UBA6623; genus VXMF01. The sequence goes on from JAJDWM010000743.1 coordinate 31,898, forward strand.
CTGGCGGGGACCGGCGAGCACGCGGACGTCATCCGCTCGCTGCGCCGCTGGCTGCCGCGCAAGGACGCCCCGACCGTCCCGGACCTGCGGCGGTGAGCGGATCCGCACCCAGTGCTCCGGTCCGCGATGGCGGGAAGGGGGCTACAGGCTTCGGTGGTGCGGTCCACCATTACGCGTCGGTGGACTCGACCATGCGGGTCGCGGCTGAGCTCGCGCTCGAAGGCTGCGCCGAGGGGACGGCCGTGAGCGCGGACCGCCAGACCGCCGGCAGGGGCAGGCTGGGGCGCAAGTGGCACTCCGAGGCAGGTCTCGGAGTGTACCTGTCGGTCGTGCTCAGACCGGACTGCGCACCTGCCCGCGCCCCGCTGCTGACGCTGGTGGCCGGGCTTGCCGCCAAGCAGGCGCTGGAGCAAATGGCGGGGGTCGAGTGCGACATTCGCTGGCCCAACGACATCCTGATCGGGGACCGCAAGTGCTGCGGCATCCTTGTCGAGATGGAATGCTCAGCCGACCGCGTCACGCACGTCATCGTGGGCATCGGCGTCAACGCAAACCACCTCGCTTTCCCGGACGAACTTGCCGGCCTAGCGACTTCCCTGCGGATCGAGACCGGCCGCCGCTGGAGCCGTCGCGCCATTCAGGTGGCGCTGCTGAGCGCCTTAGAGGAATGCTACAGGCTCCACCATGCGCGGGGAGCGGAACCGATCTTCGAGGCGTTTCGGCGGGCCTCCAGCTACGTCGAGGGGCGCCGCGTGGTCATCGAGGACATCCCAGCAGGGCAGGCAGTCCCGACACGCGGGGTGACCGCAGGGCTGGACGGCAACGGCGCTCTGCTGCTGCGGGCCGAAGACGGTACGGTCGCGCCCGTGCTGGCCGGCAGTGTGCGCCCTGAGCCGGGCAGAATGTAGAGAATGCTGCTCGCTGTCGACGTCGGCAACACGAATCTCACGATCGGGCTCTTTGAGGGCCAGCGTCGGGTCGCGAACTGGCGCCTGAAGACCGACCCCGAGGAGACGGTCGACGGCTGGGGGGCCCTGTTCCACAACCTAGTCGCGCTGGCCGGCCTGCGGATGGCAGGCATCCGCGGATTCATCTTCTCGTCGGTCGTGCCCCAACTGGACGCGTCGCTGAGCGGCATGGCTGGCCGGTATCTTGGGTTGGAGCCGTTCCAGGTGACTGCCGCAACGCCCACCGGGCTGGCGATCCGTGTCGAGAACCCGGCGGAGGTGGGGGCGGACCGCATCGTGAACTCCGTCGCAGCGGCCCATCGATACGGCTGCCCCTGCATCGCTGTGGACTTCGGAACAGCGATCACGTTCGACGCGATCTCGGCGAAGCAAGCGTATCTGGGAGGCGTAATCTGCCCGGGCATCCAGGTCTCCACCCAAGCCCTCGTGCGCAGGACGGCCCGCCTTCCCCAGATCGAGGTGCGCAAGCCCTGCTCCGTCATCGGGACGAACACCGTGCGCAGCCTGCAGTCCGGCTTTTACTACGGCATGCTCGGGATGCTGGACGGCATCCTCGCGGAGATGCTGGGCGTGCTAGGTGAGGGAACGAGCGTTGTGGCAACGGGAGGGCAGGCCAGCGTGCTGGCGCCCGAGTCGCAGCACGTGCAGACGGTGGACGACGGGCTGACCCTTGAGGGACTGCGCCTGATCTGGGCACGCAACCGCACCTGAGCCGAGACTTTGCCAGCCCCGTACGGACAGTCGCTCGCCCTGCTGACCGACCTGTACCAGCTGACGATGGCGTGCGGGTACTGGAGGGAGGGTATTGCCGAGCGCGAGGCGGTGTTCCACCACTACTTCCGGACAGCGCCATTCGGAGGGTCCTTCGCCATCGCGGCCGGGCTGGAGACGGCCCTGCAATGGCTGGACGACCTGCGCTTCGGCGAGGGCGACCTCGAATATCTTGGCGGCCTGAGGGGAAACACCGGCAGTGCGCTGTTCCCGCGCCGCTTCCTGAGCTATCTGGGAATGCTCAAGTTCGCGTGCCACGTGGACGCAGTGCCGGAGGGGACGCTGGTGCTGGCGGAAGAGCCCCTCGTGCGCGTTCAAGGCCCCCTGTTGCAGTGCCAGCTTGTCGAAACGGCGCTGCTCAATATGATCAACTTCCAGACACTGGTTGCGACCAAGGCGGCCCGCGTGTGCCTCGCCGCAGGCGACGCCCCCGTGATCGAGTACGGGCTGCGCCGCGCCCAAGGAATCGACGGCGGGCTGAGCGCCAGCCGAGCGGCCTACATAGGGGGCTGCTCGGGAACTTCGAACACGCTGGCCGGCAAGCTGTACGGCATCCCTGTCAAGGGAACGCAGGCGCACAGCTGGGTGCTCGCCTTCGGCAATGAGCGGGAGGCTTTCGAGGCATACGCAAGATCCATGCCCGACAACTTGGTGCTGCTGGTCGACACGCACGACAGCCTGGCCGGGATCCGAAAAGCGATCGAAGTGGGGCTGAGTGCTCGCAAGCGGGGAGTCCAGCTCGCCGGCATCCGGCTGGACTCCGGAGACCTTGCCGCACTCTCCAAGCGGGCACGCGCCATGCTGGACGCTTCGGGCCTCGGCAGCACGGCGATCATCGCATCGAACGATCTAGACGAGTACGCCATCGAGCGGCTAAACGCCCGAGGGGCGCGCGTGGGCGTGTGGGGCGTGGGCACCAGCATTGCCGCAGCCAAGGGCCAAGCCGCTCTTGGCGGCGTGTACAAGCTGGCGCTGTTGAGAGACCGAAACGGGACGTGGGTGCCCAAAGCGAAGCGCTCGGAGGACGCCAACAAGTCGTCGACTCCCGGCATGCTGCAGGTGCGCCGGTTCTGGGATGGGCAGCGGCCCGCCGCCGACCTGCTGTACGACGAGACGCACCCGCCCGCTGGGCAGTGGGCCGGACTCGGACGCTCGGCCGGCGCGGGCGCGGAGCCGGTCACGCTTGGAGGCCCGTCGGAAGACCTGCTGCGGCCCGTTATGCGGCGCGGCCGGCGGGTGGCCCCGGCAGCGGCGCTTTCAGAGTCGCAGTCGGCAGCGCGCGACTGGATGCGCAGGATCGGGCGGAAGGCCCTCCACGTGGAGCCTGGCGCGGACGCGGTCCCCTTCTTCACCGAGACGGGGCTGGCGGCGCGGCGCCGGGCGGAGTTGGGCCGCCACGCGGACTGAGCCCGAAGAACCGCTGCTATCCGATCTCGGGAAGGTTCTCCCGCAAGATGCCGATGTCCTTGTCCCCGCGGC